>JAEORJ010000223.1 GCA_016840945.1 Candidatus Gerdarchaeota archaeon | reverse complement strand
TTCTCGGGTCAATACATTAGTCGAAGAAGATTTGTTAAGCTCTCTTTTTCCCTCTCTTTTCTCAATCTTTAAGTAGGTTCTCATCCTAATAGTTTTCAGAACAGTTATTTGGTGATTCCTTTGCAACAATTTTCCGATCATTTATTCAGCCTTTCCGGCAAGGGTCTTTTTGGTATGCCCCTTTTTGTTATCGTTAAGAACGACAAGGAACTCTTTCTTGTTGATACTGGTTTGAAAAAAGACGCTAAAGCTAATATCACCCTTATCGAGGAGCATTGGGGTTCCCTAACCAAGGTTAAGAAGATCATTTTCACCCATCGTCACTATGACCATACTGGTGGTTTACAGCCCATTCTTGAGCGACTTGCCGCTACTAAATCTAAAGTTGACATTCTTTGCCATAAAGATGAAGAACAGCTTTTTATTGATGAGCTCCAGAAATTTGCAGTTCGCCCTACTAAAACCCTTAAACATGATGAAATGATCGACCGTAATCTCAAACTTAAGGCTATCCATACCCCTGGTCATACTTATGGCCATCTCTCTTTATTATTCGAAAAAGATAAGCTCATTCTTGTTGGTGATCTTTTTATGGATACTTTTGGTCGTCTTAGCTCTGTTTTCAAGAAATTCCATGATGATTATTCTCTTTGGCAAAAAGCTCTTCCAACTATTTTAAATTATGATTGGGATTATGCTATCCCCACTCACATGAAAGCTAAAAAAATCCCTCGAGCAAAAGTTGAAGCTTTTATCCAGAAATATCACATCAGTGATGAATGAAATAAAAATAGTATTTGTCAGGGTTTTACTCCTGACAGTTTGGTTTTTTATTATACTCTTAAAGTATCTTCTTTGAATGGTTCATAGCTAATGAAGTCAGCATGATGAATGATGATTCCTTCAATCGTTCTTTTTCCAAGATCGCCTTCGTGTGAATGTACAGCTATCATATGGCATACTTCATCCGGTACCCCGAACATCATTGCTAATCCTACACCTGTGAATGGATGTCGCAATAATTTACCTGTTTTTCCAACCACTGCTTGTCCATCTTTCATGACATATTCTATTAGTTTACCAACATCAATGAGGATTGCTCCAGCAATGAGGTAATCCATATTGATAGGTAATTTCTCACCGAAGAATTTGTTCATAACCTTAGCAGATTCTACTGCGATGTGCACTACTGCTCTTTTATGCTCCATGAATGTTACTTTACAATCTTTGATTAACAAAGTGAAGGGTATTTTTTCTAGGTCTTCAGCTGTTAATACACTATGCTCGATAGCATATTCCCATGTTTTGTAGACGCTTTCCTTTAATTCGGGATCTTGTATCCATTCTATTTCAGGCCAAATTTTCTTTACTGATTCTTTCATGTTTTCATCTCCAAGTACATACGATTGTAAAATTCTTCATTAGCATATAAAATTTATTTCCAAGTAAGAAATAGCAATTAACGATTAAAAAATAAAAGAATAAGTATCCTTCTTAGGTTGAAGGTATACCTGCTTTTCTTCTTATTTTCTTAATTTTTGAAAGAATATCGTCCGCGTCATCACCGATAATTGTTAATACATGTGACCCTAAATCTTCAAACACAAAAACACGATTTTTGAATTCCAAAACAGATCGACATGGGAACTCCAAAGTTTTTTCTGAAAATTCTGCTTGTGCTTCTATTACCTTTGTTGCAAACTCATGGAAGTATTGTTCGTTATCACTTACAAAATTATCTCGAGGACCGGTATATACTTGATGATTCATTGGTTTTTCATAGATTGAAACATTCTTTATGAACGTCACTTCAGGGATGATCTTTGATAATAGCTCAGCATCTATTTTGAATATCTGAGCATATATTTCTTCTAAATCTTCAATGAATGTCTTATAAATACTTACATCCGAGATTACTTCATCTAAGTGATCTTTATACTTCGTCTCAAATCGTCCTACTATTAATTTGGCGATATTATCTAACTCTCTGCTTCCTTCATCAATAAATAATAACGAGTAAACTTTTTCCCCTTCGCTTACTAATACGTTATAATTATTTTGATTTATATTCTGTACTAATCCACCAGTCGTTTCTTTTGCTACCGAGAGGATAGCTGATAACATACCTGACAACAAATCAGGGTCTGTTTCCATTTTGTATCCGTCAGCTGAGCGAAAGCGATGATCTAGTAAGAGGAGGCCATCTTTTGTCAGTATCATTACTTGTCTTGCAATTGTCATTCAGTCGCTATCTCCAATCTGCCTTTGGTTTTTCCCATATTGTCCATTTTCAAGCTTGTATTATAGGTGGAAATTTGCTTTAAATTAACTTAAACTATTATTATCCCTTTTTAAGTATTGATAATATTTAAAATAATTTTTGTTTAAAGCTTCTTAAATAACGCGAAAGAGGCATTTTTCCGACAGAAATAAAGCCTAACTCTTTTTATTTTAAACGAAATAACTATATTACTAGAAAACGTATTTTTACCGATTAAAAATTCATTATTGTAATTATCGTTTGGTGAACCTTATGAAAATAATCTGTAACCCAGCAACTTTTGGTGGGAAAGCCCTAAAAAGATGGCCTGATGTTTTAAAAGAACTTAAAGAAGCAGGATTAGATTTCGAAGTTGAATGGACTAAAGGTGTTAATGATGCTATACGCATTACTAAGGAGTCCATAGAAGACCATGATATCATTGTTTCTTATGGCGGTGATGGAACCATCAATGAAATAGTCACAGCTATAGGCCAAACGGATTTTAAAACCACCTTGGGTATTATCCCTGCAGGAAGAGGAAATGATAACGCTTTCAGTCTTCGCCAAACTGATAAAATTAATGATATAGTTGATATGTTAACTAAAAAACAAGTTAGAAGTATAGATTGTATGAAAGTCGATGATGGTAAGCGCTATTGTTTTGGAGTTGCAGGGGCGGGAATTGATGCTTATATCGCAGAAAAGGTCATCGGTAAAAGTACCCGTATGAGTTATAATATTGCTCTAATGGCAGCCTTTTTTTCATATCGCCCAAGACATATGACTGTCGATATTGATGATGGCAAAGAAATCCGTGATCTAAAAGCCTTATCAGTTATGATTGGTAATGGGCAAAGGGTTGGTAATAAGAAGATGGTTGCACCAAATGCAATTATTGATGATGGATTATTAGATGTGGTTATTATTGGTAATACTGGTGTTTTTGAAGCATTAATTACTTCAAGTAAGTTAGGAAAAGGTACCCATATTACCCATCCAAAGGTTGAGGTCATTCGTGGAAAGAAAGTCGTTTTGACATCACAATCGCAGAAACCAATATTAGCCCATACAATGGGTGAATTAATTGGCACACTTCCTCACACCTTTGAATGTTTACATAGAAAATTGAAAGTACTTAGAATGTCAGATGAGATTCTAATCAGGGAAGGTTGGAATAATGCTAATGTCTTTCTTGATAACGCTTCAGAATAAATTATTTTGCCCTTTTAACAAGATCATTACCTATCAATAGCGTAGCTGCTGTTCCCTCTGATACATATGAACCCCTACCAGCAATCGTGCCATTAAGATAAGCTCCCCCAAGGCCGGTGTATTTGAATCTCTTTTGTATTTCCTCTATCTCCTCTTGTGCTCGGTTAAGATAAAAAGTGCTTCTGCCAACACATGTTAACATTATTGCTAGTCTTGGATCTTTGATTGGACTTTCTGAATAGGCACCTTTAATTGATTCTAAAGCTGCTTTTTTAGATTCTTCAATATCCGCTTCTGTTATGAATATCTTAGTACTTGGTGTTAAAGTTTGTGAGATATTTAATTCAGAAGCATCTTTACCTCGAGATAAGGGGAATAATACCTGTAATTCTTTTGTTATGGGGTCTTCTATTGCCAAGGGATTTAAGGCACATATTTCATCTCGCAGGTCAGTTATTTCAACTATTGGTATATTTAATTTCTCAAAATAAACTTCAGCTGCAGGGCGAGTATTTAATGATATTAATCTATTCCTCTCAGATTCCGTTAAAACTAATTCCTCTTTCTTATGATAACCATGTTTCTGGTTTATAGCAAATTGTAGGTCAGAACGACATAATATTAGCAAGGTGTGATTCTCTAGCAATTCATCTTTGTAAATTACATACCCAGTCTCATAATTACAATCATCTCCAATTGTTCCGCCAAAAATTGGTATGTCACCCATGAATTTACGTAAATTAGTAATGACCTCATTTGCTTTTGGATCTAATTCAAAATCTGTTCCTGGTAAAAAGAGGATAGCAAAATCAGGTACAATATCCTTTGGATTAACTGGTATAGTCATTTTTGATTCTTGAAAAATCATTTTCTTTCGCAAATCATCTAAAGCTCTTTCATAGAAATTTTTGTAACTTTCTTCCGAGCCCGTCAATAATGAATCATTCGCTTCAGCGGCAATACCAAAGCGCATGAAATCAGATGAGATAGTAATAGCTGAAACAGTTTCCCGCCAATAACCGGCAGCTATTTCTCCATTTGTTGAACAACCAGCTACGATATCTGGATTAATCGCTTGTACGATACCCTCTACTAGTTCAGGTGAAGAATAAATTTCAGAGAAGAAAACCAAACATAGCACAGGATTTTCATCAAACAATTGATTAGCTGATCTTTCAGCAGCCATTTTACCAGCACGGAATGGAATATTTGTTTTCGCTGAAAATATACCATAATTTATTCTATCCATCATAACCGTAGCTCGCATTGTTCTTTGGTAATAATTAACTCTCATTATATTCTATATAAATGATTTTTATCACTTTTTTTGGAAGAATATTTATTTCACTTCATTTTTGTACTATCACTATGATAGTGATTCCTGTTATGGACCTATTAAATGGTCAAGTTGTTCAAGGTATTGGTGGAAAAAGAAAGGAGTATCAACCTATACAACAATCTGTTGTTGTTGATAATGCTGAACCATTAAATGTAGCTAATGCGTTCCATAAAAGATTAGATTTAAATTGGTTTTATATTGCAGATTTAGATCGCATCCAAAAAACTGCCAACATATCATTAAATGCTGAAAAATTAATGTTGCTTACTGAAGATAAGAAATTTACACTAATGGTTGATGGCGGTTGCCAAACATTAGATGATATGAAGAAAATGCTTGAGCTTAATGTTAATCAAATTATTATTGGAACAGAAACCCTAGCATCAATAAACGAATTACGAAAAGCCGTTAGAGAACTAGGCGCTGATAGAATTATTTTAAGCTTAGACTTTAATGGTGGTAAATTATTTGCTAATAATAAACGAATTAGTAAACTAACACCTCTAAAGATAGCAAAGCTAGCTGAAAAACTAGCTCTTAAAGCAATTATCGTACTTGAATTACAAAAAGTAGGAAGCCAAACAGGACCTATAAGTGACCCATTAATAGAAATTGCTTCAGCGGTGAAAACAATACCAGTATTTGCTGGTGGAGGAGTTCGAAATATAGAGGATTTACTATCTTTGAAAAAATACAATATTGCCGGAGCATTGGTAGCTACAGCAATACATAAAGGAACCATAACAAAAAATGATTTGAGTAAATTATAATGTACAGATCAATATTTGTCAGCTGGATATTCTAGAATTTCTCCTTTCAATTCAAGAAGGATTTTTTTCTCAGCTATAACAGAACCAATTCGAAATAGTTTCTTACCATGTTTTTTGCATATTTCAGTAAGAATTGCTTCCTCAGATGCTGGAGCTATGATACAAAATCCAACTCCCATATTGAATGTTTTATACATCTCCTTATTTGAAATGTTACCCATTTTTTGAATGAGTTTAAATATAGGTAATGGATCAGGTAATGAATCTAATTTTACACCAACTGTTTCTTTTGCTTGCCTCATCAATCTAGCCAATTTCATAAAAGAACCACCTGTAATATTGGCTAATCCATGAACGGTTGCTTTTTCAATTATTTCTAATATTTCTTGAACATAAATAAGAGTTGGCTTAAGAAGAGATTCACCGAGAGATAAACCTTCAACTACATCAGAAACTGAATGTTTTTCCAACAAAACTTTGCGAGCAAGTGAATAACCATTTGAATGCAAACCATTGCTCTCGATACCAAATATAATATCTCCTGGAGTGATTTTATCTCCTAATATTAATCGATCTTTCGGAACTATCCCAATAGCTGTACCAGCAAGGTCGAAGCCTTTACCATCATGACCTCGAATAATATCTGGTAAAGTAGCAGTTTCACCACCAATAATAGCCATTCGCGATTGAATGGCACCATCAACGAGACCTTGGGCTATTTGATTAGCCATTTTAGTATCAGGGCGTTCAATTGCAAAATAATCTACAAAAACAAGAGGTTCTGCTCCAACACAGATGAGATCATTAACATTCATAGCTACACAATCTATCCCTACTGTATCGAATTTTTCCATCATTTCAGCTATCAATACTTTTGACCCAACACCATCAACTGTCACAACTAGATATTTATCTGGCATACCAATATCAACTATACCACCATAATGGGATTTTGCAGGAAGAAATTTAGCATTAGGATTTAGATTGAATGTTTTAGGCAATAACTTCCAAATTTCATCTATTGCTTCTCCTTCTTCGAGAATATCTACACCAGATTTTGCATAAGTTTCACCGTTTTCTTCCATATCTATTACCTCATCTTCAGCATCTGTCTCAGAACCAGTTGATGTTTTTTCAGTCATTTATTTAACCTCATAGCGTTCCTGACTAATTGATTGACAAAAACAATCAATTGGAACTTAAGTTTTTCTAAATATTTTATTGATTATTTTACTCAAAAATGATTTTCGGTGAAAATCAATATTGCGTTTAATAATTGATCAACATCGGGACCAACAGTTACAATATGTTGAGATTCAGGTAAAATCTCAAGAAATTTTTCCTCTGAAGGGATGATCTTCATTAAAATTTTGTAATTATTTGGATCAACTCGATCGTCTTTTGCTCCCTGTATTATCAATGTTGGAATAGTTATTTTAGGTAAAATATGTTTCTTGGTATATTTTACTAGTTTTATTGATTCATCTACTGCACTCATTGGATATTTCATATAACTAATCAAATTATTTTCTTTGAAAAATTGTTCGGTTTCAGCGCTTTTTGCCATATAAGGCTTTATTCGTTTTAATAGTGGAAATAGAAATGAGAAATAATTGATGATCTTTGGTTTAATATTCAAATAAGTTGATACTAGCACAAGTCCTTTCAATTTCTTCTGATTTTCAACTGCTAAACGTGCAGCTAATAATGCACCCATAGAAAATCCGATTACATAATCACATTTTGGCATAGCGTCATAGGTTACTTTCACTGAATCCCACCAATCCAACCATGTTTTAGTTTGCAAATCCTCAGGAGTGGTTCCATGTCCAGCTAAAAGCACAGAATATACATCATATCCTTGTGAATGGAGGAAATCACCTATTGGTCGCATTTCAGTAGGGGAAGCAGTAAAACCATGAATAAGCAAAACTTTTGGTCCTTTTTCTTTTAATCTAAATGGTTCAGCACCAGGTATAATTTCAGGGGTAGTTGAAGGGGACATTTTCTATCAATTCAGTTAATTGTTAATAATTAATGGATTAGTACTCAAATGTAAAAAAAGTATTGATTGAGAATTAATGTTCAGTTTCAGCTGCTTTCTTCCCAACCGTTTTAAAAGTCTCTCCAATAAGAGTTACTTTATTTGTTCTTCCCCAACGTTCTCGTTTGAGGACTTTCTTTTCCTCTAGCTTTGCTAATATTTGAGATACTTTAGATTTTGAATAACCTGTTTTATCACAGATTCTTCTTTGGGTGGAGACGCCTTTATCCTCATTAATCGCTTTAATTACTTCTTGTTCAGCATCTGACAACAATGAACTAACAATCTCAGTTTCTTCTGGTTTAACTTTCATTTTTAAATATAGGAAGAAACTGCCTAAGCTAATTGCTACACCACCTAGAAAAGCTAAAATGATATATAATGGCAAGAGATTTCTATTTGGAATTAAAGGATTACCTGAAGGGGTAAATCGTAGGATATAGAGGTCAGTATCATTATATTCAACATTTGTAGATGACCACTGAACTCTAACCACTTCGTCTTCAACGATTAATCTTAAAGGTAAAGGATATGCAGGGGCAGGTTGTTCAACATCAATGAGTTGATGATATACAGGTAAAATTATTTCTAAATTAAAATCAACTGAATCTCTTGGATGATTAATGACATAATCTAGTTCATAATACTCTAATGGTTCCAATATTTCATATACAGGGTCATCAGTTTCATAAGAAACGGTAAATACGTAAATATCTTCAGTTAATAATGGAAATCTCATTGTTACATTAATTAAATTAATATATGGATCACCTATTACCCAAGAGAAATCAAGGTTGCCTAAAGGGTCATAAACAAATACTGAGGAAATCGTTTTCCGTACTTCAAAAGCAAAATACTCCATGGGATCTGTATCGTTATTTGCGACAACAAAAGTGGAAATTACTTTGACAGTATAATCCTGAAGAACTTTTACCTCCATATTATGACTAATCAAAGTTTCATTTTCAATACTAGTTGGTGTAAAACTTGTTTCAAAAGTTGGATCTGTAGCTGCTATATATGAAATATTCTGTGAAGAGGGATTTAGTGAAATTGGTATTAGCAATAGAACCATTAAGGAGATAATATTATGAAATTTCATATGCTTCACCTTACATAAGTATTAAACATAATAAAAACCTTCTATATAAAAAAATGATGTGATTCTGGTTAAAACCAGAATCACCAGGGTAGTTATGCTTGTTTTCTACGTCTCACCAAAACTACCACAACTACAGTTGCTACAAGTCCACTAATAACAGGATATAGAAATAGTGGTACTGAGAATGACTCGGGATTAACACCAACGGATGGGTCATGAACGAGTGTCACCGAATCACCATAATACCCGTAATAGAGCCACTGTTGAACCAGTCCAGAATTCTCTGAACCGGCACCTTCACCAAGTAATTGGTCATCTAAATAAGCGGTCCCTACATTTATTGAACCAGTTTTTAATCCACCACTGTAAATATCTGCAAAGGTGGTCCATTTGTAATAGGCAACAATTGAATTGCCATTTTCTTCGCTTTCGAATAACATTGCTCTAGTATAATTACCATTTTCTTCCTCAGTTCCATTCCTGATCTGAACACGATGTCTATTCTGTGCCTCTAGCACTTGAGCGTTTATTGCTATACCTTTTGCTTCTGATGAAAATACCCAATTTTTAATTATAATATCAAATTTAACTTCAGATAATGCTTTTACTACTTCTTCAGTACCATTTAATGGTTGCTCTGTAGCATAAACATGAACTATAAATTGTAGCTCTGCTCCATCCTTTAATCCGGAAAGAGTCATGGTAATATGAACAGCTAATTCTTCTTCAACAATATCAGTATTCCAAATGCTGGACACTAAATTATAATCTATAGCATTTAATAATTCAGTTTTTGAATCAAGAATATTATCTGAACCTTTATACTCAGAAAGTGTTACAAATTGAACTTTATACATTTCGTCAGCAGTGCTTTGGTTCCCATTCCACCAAATGAATTCTGGTTTCCCGTTCACCAATTTCATTGTTAAATATTCAGTGGAAATGGTTATGCCATCAAGACCTCCTTGAACATTTATTTGATTTCCTGCTTCCGCTGAGGTTAATTGGGAAGTTGCAGGTAATACTATTAGAGTGATTAGTGCAAGACCGATCATGATTTTTGTTAAAGTTTTCATTTTTATTAAACCTCATAATTTTAAGGGCTTGTCTAAATCAGATGAATAATTTTTTGTGAGAAAAAACTCATTTCTCAACTATTATTTAATCAGATTTTCAAGTATAGATTATTATTATACAAAGAAAATTATAAATAATCTCTTGCAATGGTTTAGTAAAGGTTTCACAAGTGTATCTAAAGCTAATTTTTTTGTTTTTTAGATAGTATCTTTAAATTATAGTACATATATAGTTAAATAGTGATTTTCATGACAAGTAATATCGTTCATATTGAAATACCTGTTAAGAATTTGCAATTAGCCAAAGAATTCTATGAAAAGATTTTCAATTGGAAAATAGAGATAATACCCGGTTTTGATGATTATGCTTTTTTTACCACAAGTGAAACTGGTGTTGGTGGTGCCTTTGAACGTTCTGATACAAAAGTTGCTAAAGGTGAAATTATGTTACATATTGAGACTGAGAATATACCAAATACATTAGAATCAATTGTTAAAGTTGGCGGAAAGATTGTCAGGGAAAAAACCGAGATTGGTAATAATTTTGGTTTTTATGCAGTATTTGAAGATATCTTTGGCAATGTGCTTGGCTTATGGTCTAGAGACTAATAGCAAAAATAATGAGTAATATAGAAAAAAAAGAATTATTCAATTGTAATATAGAGCATCTTATCTTTAATATTTAATTTATAGATGTTTGTGTTTTTTGCTTTTTTAAACCATCCAGCAATTGTACCTGGTGGGCTAAGCAATTCACCAGTTTCTAAGCTAAAGCGAGCACCATGAAGTGGGCATTGGATTATTTTACCATCTAAGGTACCTTTAGCGAGGTTTCCTTTAAGATGAGTGCATTTTTGATCTATGGCATAAAATTCGCCACCTACATTAAAAACAGCAATTTCAAGATCTTCGATTTTAAAAGTTTTAACATCATTAATAGGTATTTCAGAAATATCACATAGCTTATGCTTTGTCATTTAAATCGTCTCGTTTCTACATATTTACAAGTAATTTTATCTGAAATCTGATTATTTTGGTTATTCATGAATTTTTTGCTAAAATTAGGCTTTGAGATAAATAATCGGCATTGTAAATTTATCAAAAAAGATAAGAATAGAACCAGCTTTTTATGTATTCGAAAAGTAATATTTCATGGATGGCCAGAGACATGACCACTAAATATAAGCATACTCCAATAGATTATGGTGCAAATGAAATTGATCATTTTATACCTGAAAAAGCTAATGCTCAATTTCTTGAGATAAAGGGCAATTTCCCCGAGATTAAGGAAATTGAAAAGAAACTTACTGAGGTTTTAGAAAAACCTATAGACAGCCCTCCTTTGAAGGAATTAATCAAAAAACACTACTCCAAAGGAAAACCTGTCGTTATTTTAACTGATGATAATACTCGACCAAATATCCACACTAGAATATTATTACCAATTCTCTATCAGAAAATATTAGAATATGGTGTTGATGCTAAAGACCTGAGAATATTAATTGCAAGTGGCACTCATAGACCACCAACTCCAGAGGAAATTGAAAAGAAAATTC
The DNA here is from genome assembly GCA_016840945.1 of Candidatus Gerdarchaeota archaeon. The sequence continues at coordinate 13,723 of JAEORJ010000223.1, read as the reverse complement.
TAGGGACCAAAATTTGGAATCAATATAAAGATCACATTGAAATTCACAATTGTGATGATGGAGTTACTCAAATAGGTACTTCCAGTAGAGGTACTCCAATCTATCTTAATAATCTCGCTTTAGAATCTTGTATGATTATTCCAATGACTGATTCAGAATATCATTACTTCGCAGGTGTTGCAGGTACTGTTAAATCATTTTTCCCCGGAATTTCTGGAAGAAAAACTATCAGCCGCAATCATCCAAAAGCATTTTGTATTGAAACAGGATTCAAAGCTGAATGCCGTCTTGGAAATACTGAAGGAAATCCAGTAATTCAAGATATGATAGAAATGTCTAAAGAAGTAATGAAAACAAAACCCGTCTTTGGTATAGATGCTATTTTACATGAGAAAAAAATTGTTCACTTAAATGCTGGTGACCTTATATCATTACACCATTTAGCTAAAAAATTACTAGAACCATTAAGAATTGTTGAAGTTGATAAACCAGCTGATTTAGTAATTGTCACTACTGGTGAACTTGGATTGAATTTGTACCAAGCAGGAAAAGGTGTACATGCTGCTTGGAATGCCGCTAAAAAAGGTGGCATAATTCTACTTTTAGCGCGAGCTGAAGATGGTGTTGGCAATCAAGCATATCATGACACCATGAAAGCAATTAAAGGCATGAGCCTTGATGATGCTCTAACCTGGGTTGTAGGCAATAAATGTAGTGAAGAAACTTTCAAAATAGGCAACCAAAAACCAGTTGATTTACTTCGAATCTTGAAGGATGATAGAATTGATATGATAACTGAAATGGATCCAAAAGAACTCAAAGAAACTTTCAGAATCAATGCTATTGAAATAAAAGGTTCAGTACAAGAGACATTGCAAAATTATGTTGCTAAATTTTTAGAAGAAAAACCCAATGGGTTGATTTATGTCATGGCTGATGCCGGTATGTATGTCATTCCAAAGGCTTAAGAGGATTTTTTTTCTCCTCTTCCCCCTCTTTTTTAATTTATTATTTGATAAAAAACATTTAATATTAAGCGTTTCTTGGGAAACATGAAACCATTTGATTGTTTTAGGCGGGTTAAAGCATTATGCCAATATTTAGTGTAGAAATAGTTATAGAAGGAAAGAAAAGTGCTCGTGATCCCGAAGGGGAAACAATTATGCGAGATTTAATGATTAAAAATGGCTATGCAATGGTAACTTCTGTTCGCACTGGGAAAGTTATCAAAGTTAAGCTCGAAGCTGAAAATGAAGCTAAAGCAGAGGAAATTTGTTTACGAATGGTAAATGAATTGCGCATTTATAATCCTGTAGCCCATACTTGCACAATAAAAATTGTAGAGTAAAACATATATGATTAATTAACGGTGAGTAAAGTATGCCTATGCGAGTTATAGTCATCCAATTTTCAGGATCGACCTGCGATCGCGATTTAGTGAGTGCCATGAAAAACGTCATGGGATGGGATGTAGATTTTATTTGGCATAATGATGCATTGTCTAGTCTTGATAATTATGATGCGATATTTCTACCAGGGGGATTTACTTATGGAGACCATCTTCGAGCAGGAGTAATTGCTGCATATACGCCAGTTATGAAAAAAGTAAAAGAGTTTGCCAAAGATGGAATCCCGATTTTTGGTATTTGTAATGGTTTTCAGATATTAGTGGAATCAGGATTATTACCTGGTGCACTTGTAGGGAATGCCTCACTACGCTTTAGTTGTAAATGGGTTAATCTTCGAGTAGAAACAACTAGAAGTGCGGCTACAAATATTGCTAAGAAAGGTGATATTTGGCGAATCCCTATAGCTCATGGAGAAGGACGCTACTTTAATGATGAAAAAGCTCTCAAAGAATTAAGTGAAAATGATCAAGTCGTTTGGAGATATGTTTCTGATGAGGGAGAGACAACAGCTGAATCAAATCCAAATGGTTCAATTGAAAATATCGCTGGAATTTGTAATCTCGAGGGGAATGTTGTAGGACTAATGCCACATCCAGAAAGAGCTGCTGAGAGCATTCTTAGCCCATGGAAAACTGACCATGGTAAATGTTACTTTAAATCAATTGAGAATTACTTCAGGAGGAGCTAAGATGGAACAAGAATATGTAAAGAAAAATGAATTAAACTTAACAAAGGATGAGAAGAAGTTAGTAGCTCATACATTAAAACGTGATTTAACAGTACCGGAAGCAGCCATGCTCGAAGTAATGAACTCCGAACATTGTTCCTATAAAAGCTCACGTCCAGTATTGAAGAAATTCCCGACTGAAGGGCCAAGAGTTATTTGTGGTCCGGGGGAAGATGCTGGAGTAGTAGATATTGGTGATGGGTTAGCATTAGTGTTTAAACTTGAATCCCATAATCATCCTTCAGCTATTGATCCTTTTAATGGCGCAGCAACAGGCATAGGAGGTATAATCAGAGACATCCTATGTATGGGTGCTAGACCTATTGGATTATTAGATTCTTTTCGATTTGGCAATCTATCAAATGCACACACAAAATGGTTACTTAAATGGGTAACAAAAGGAGTGGGCTCATATGGAAATTGTGTTGGGATAGCGAATGCTGGAGGGGAGATTGAATTTGATCCTTCATTTCAAATCAACTGTTTAATCAATGTAGGTTGTTTTGGTGTAATGAAGAAAGATGATTTAGCTCTCAGTCGAGCAACCACCCCAGGTGATAAACTTATACTCCTTGGAGGATCAACTGGTCGTGATGGATTAAAAGGAGCTGCTTTTGCATCGAAAAATATCACTGAAGAATCTGAGAGTGACAGAGGAGCAGTTCAAATTGGCGACCCTTACATGAAGAAACTTATTATTGAAGCAACATTGGAGGCTATTAGAGCAGATGTTGTAGAGGGATTAAAGGATCTTGGAGCTGCTGGTGTCACTTGTTCTATTTCGGAAACAGCTGATGCTGGAGGAACTGGCACTGAGATAAAATTAGAAAATATTCGTATACGAGAAGACGACATGGATCCCTGGGAGATTCTCGTCAGTGAATCCCAAGAGAGAATGTTCTTTGTAGTTAAACCGGAAAATGTTGAAAAAATAGGAGCTATTTTTGAAAAATATGAATTACCTTATGAAATTTTAGGAGAAGTAACTACAACAGGCAAATGTGTGGTTAAATATAAAGGACATACTATTGTTGATCTCCCTGCCCATCTACTTACCAAACCACCTGTAGCACATCGCAAAGCACAATATCCCAAGTATCTTAACAAGATTAATCACAATTGGTTACCAAAAGAACCAACAAATGATGAATTAAAAGAAAATTGTAAGACTATTATGATTAGTGATAACATAATCAGTAGGGAATGGGTTTATAGACAATACGATACTGAGGTAGGATTACATTCTGTGGTAAAATCTGGTCAAGGCGATGCTGGTGTTTTCAGATTATCTGAGTTTGGCTCAAAAAGAGGTATTTCAGTAACATTTGATGGTAACTCCAACCATTGTTATCTTGATCCATATAATGGTGGAGCAGGATTAATGATGGAAGCTTGTAGCAATGTTGCAGCTACAGGTGCAGAACCCATAGCAATGACTGATTGTTTGAATTTTGGCAATCCTGAACACCCTTCTGTTTTCTGGACATTTGAGAAGGTTGTTGAAGGTATAGCAGATGCTGCTAAAGCACTTTCAGTTCCTTGTGTTGGTGGGAATGTTAGCTTCTATAATCATGATGAAATAAATGATGTGGCAGTTAAACCTTCACCAGTACTCTTTGTTGCAGGACTTTTAAATGATGTCGAAAAAACAGTGAATAGTAATTTCAAAGCTTCTAAAGAATATATCCTGCTTATAGGTGAAACTAAAACTGAAATTGGTGGATCAGAGTATACAAAAGTCATTCATAAAAAAGATGATGGTAGAGTACCAAAAGTTGATTTGGTTCATGCTAAAAAACTTCTAAATAATGTTGTCGAAGCTATCAATACTGGAATAGTTACAGCTTGCCATGATATATCTAAAGGTGGTTTATTTGTTGCGCTTACTGAAATGGCTATGGGAGGGGATCTTGGATATAAAATTAATCTAAATAGAATTCCCGCTGATACTAAGAGATACGATATTAAATTATTCTCCGAAACACATGGACGATTTCTCATGACAGCAAAAGAAGAGGATGTTGAAAAAATCATAGCAATGTTTGCAGAAGACGAAATTCCAGCATCATACATTGGTAATGTAACTGTAGAACAACAAATCATAATAGAAAATGGTAATGAAGAAGTTAAGAAGGTTTTAGAAATACCATTACAAGAAATTAAGGAAACCTGGAAGTGGCGCATGGAGAAAGAAATGGAAGGAGAGCTTTGAACGCTCTCTAACCTTTGATATTATGCTAAAATCTATAAAGTAGAAACAATCAATACTCGAATGAGGAAGCTTGTTTGGATAAAATAAATGACCATTGTGGAATTATCGGAATACGAACAACTAATCACATACATGAATTAGGTTTCTTAATTTACCAAGGATTATTAACTTTACAACATCGTGGTCAATCAAGCGCAGGGATAACGGTAATTAATAAAAAAAATATGAAAACTATTTCTGATTTAGGGTTTGTTCAAGATATATTTGACAAAACTACTTTAGCTTCCCTTAAAGGGAAATATGGTATTGGTCATGTAAGATACCCAACAGCAGGAAGCGATTTAACAATAGGAGTTCAACCTTTTGTACTTCAAACAAGACAAACTAAAATTGCTATTGCATTTAATGGCACTATAGCTAATTTTGAAGATGTTAGAGCTTATTTAATGGAACAAGGTTATCGATTCAGTCATGATACAGATACTGAGGTAATTGGTAAACTAGTCGATTTCAGTCTTGAGGAGAACAATGGTGATTTTGAAAAAGTTTGCACAAAATTAATCGAAGTACTAGATGGTGCATACTCACTTTTAATTGCAACTAGTAAAGGTGAATTAGTTGCCTTACGTGATCCTCTTGGGTTTAAACCATTGTGCTATGGTACAACTGATGATGGAGATATTGTTGTTGCTTCTGAAACCATTGGTTTAACAATTGTTGGTGCAAAATTCAAAGCAGATGTTAAACCAGGTGAGATGCTAATTATTAATGATAAAGGATTGAAACACAAGCAATTGGTGAAAGAGAAGAAAGTTGCTCATTGTATGTTCGAATGGGTTTATTTCGCCAGACCAGATGCTGTGTTAGATGGAATATCCGCCTATGAAGCACGTGAAAAAATAGGGCGAGCTTTGGGAAAATTGTTCAAGGAACAAGGTTATGAAGCGGATTTAGTTATCCCGATACCTGATTCAGGACGTATAGCAGCTATTGGATTTTCAAAAGAAACAGGCATTGAATATTCAGAAGCATTAATTCGGAACAGATATGTTGGTCGAACATTTATCATGCCACGCCAAACAGCTAGAGAAGAAGCTGTTAAATTAAAGTTAAACGTAATGGAAAATCTAGTCAAAGGTAAACGAGTTGTTCTAGTTGATGATTCCATTGTTAGAGGAACAACCTCTAGAGGAATTATAAAAATGATTCGCAGTGCTGGCGCAACTAAAGTTTATTTTGCGATCAGCTGTCCAAAATTAATCAACCCTTGTTTTATGGGGACAGATTTTCCAACAGAACGTGAATTGATTGCTTGTGGTCGAACGGATGAACAGATAGCTGAGATAATTGGGGTGGATGCAGTAATCTATAATATAATACCTTTATTGGTTAATGCTATAGGATTTGATACTTGGCCTGAGAACAATCATCTCTGCCTTGCTTGCTTAACAGGTGACTACCCAATAAAATCAGAGCCATCACAAGGATTGTGTGAAAGAGAATCATAGCTTTTGGTTTTATGAAAAACTAAATTTATGAATTATTATCAGGATAATTAAGTGACGATTACAATGGATAGTGAAATTGACAAATTATTAGCTAATATCCCGGAAGAAAAAAACGCTGTAATAGAGGCAAGGAAATATAAAAGGAGGGCACTAATACAAACCATTATTATTGTTATAATCGCAGCAGCTTGTGCAGTTGGGGCTTATTTATTAACATCATATTTGATGAATAGATAAAGCCTTTTTAAAAGGCAGATTTAATTTTTTGTGTAGGAAAATTATTATTGAAGATTTTTTTAAAGAAAGTACAAGTTAGTGATTCATCATGTCAAAAGATAGAGTATTATTAGTGGGTCAAGGTGCAAGAGAGCATGTAATTGCTATGGTTCTTAAAAAAAGTGATATTGAATTATATTCATTTATGAAGAGTAAAAATCCCGGCATTGCTCTATTATCAACAAAAGTTATGTTAGCCAATTTGAATGATTTTGATGCTTTAGGGAAATTTGTGAATGAGATTCAACCAACTTTTGCGGTTATTGGCCCTGAAAATCCACTAGCAGACGGTATTGTTGATTTTCTTGAAACAAAAGGGATAGCATCGATTGGACCAACAAAATCAGCTGCACGTATTGAATCATCTAAAAGTTTTACTCGCGATTTACTAACTACATATAAAATACCAGGTCAACCAGATTATCGTGTTTTTACCCCAGGCACCCCAGATAAAGATATTTTGACTTATGTTAAAGCTCTTGGCAAAGTTGCTGTAAAAAGAGACGGATTAGCAGGTGGAAAAGGTGTAAAGTTAATGGGAGAGCATTTGAGAGATGAAAATGAAGTTCTGACTTACTGCAAAGAAGTTTTTAACTTAGGAGAAACAGTGGTTCTTGAGGAGTTATTGGAAGGTGAAGAATTTTCTCTCCAATGTTTTGTTTCTGGCGAAGATGTCTGGGCAATGCCAATAGCTCAAGATCATAAAAGAGCTTATGAGGATGATAAAGGACCAAATACAGGTGGCATGGGATCCTATAGTGCTGAAGACCACTATCTGCCCTTTATTTCTGCTGATATAGTAGAAGAAGCTAAAATCATCATTACTAAAACAGCGAAAGCATTGAAAGAAGAAACTGGAAGAAATTATTGTGGCATCCTCTATGGAGGTTTTATGCTAACACCAAATGGTTTGAAACTACTCGAGTATAATGCTCGATTTGGCGACCCAGAAGCTATGAATGTTTTACCACTGCTAAAAGTACCATTAGTTGATATTTTCAAATCTATGATAAAAGGGAGATTAGACAAAATTCATGTTAAATTTGCTAAAAAAGCAACCGTTTGTAAATATCTTGTTCCAGATGGTTATCCTGAAACACCAAAGAAAGAAGAACCAATAAAAGTTCATTCTGATAAAATAACAAATGATGGTGCGGAATTATTCTATTCTTCTGTGAGTGAATTGCCATCTGGAGAAATCATCACTACTTCATCTCGAGCAATTGCCATTGTTGGTATAGCGGATAATATAGAGGAAGCTGAAAAAATAGCTGAAAAAGCAACCACGTATATTGAAGGACCACTTTTCCATAGAAAAGATGTTGGTACGAGAGCTTTAATACAGAAACGAATTGATCATTTACGAGAGCTGAATGTTTTATGATAGCACTTTTTGATCTTGAAGGACCATTATGTCCAATCGATCATGCAGCAGATGTTATTGAATTAATTGGCAAAAAATTAGGTCGTGAAGAAGACTTTTATCAGTTATTCAATATGATAAGTCTTTTTGATGATGAACTCTTTTTGGTTGATAAGAAAGAAAATTACTGGCCCGGTGATACCTTAAAGCTGATTGCTCCAATTATTGTTGCTTATGCAACTGAGCAAGAATTATTAGAGATATCTGCAAAGGCAAACCTTACGCCAGGAGCTAGAGAGCTTTTCAATTATTTACACAAGAAAAAAATTCCAACTTATATTATCTCTACAAGTTATACACAACATGCTTATACCATAGCTTCGAAATTAAATCACCCAATAGAAAATGTTCGTTGCACAAAACTTGATTTTGTATTAAAACCGCATTCAACTGAAATATTAAAGATTTTATTTGATGAAATCTTCCCAAAATATTTGAAAGAGGGATTACTTGCAGTAAAGGAAGATCTATATAACTACTTCTTTAAGGAAATACCGTTATCAGATTTTGGTCCAATTTTTAACTCAACAATTGTTTGTGGTGGTGGAAGAAAACAAGAAGCTGTGAAGGAAATTTTAACTGACAATCGATTAAAAGCAACAGAAGCTATAGCTATTGGAGATAGCATTACCGATATTCAAATGCTTGAGTACATCCATAATAATGGGGGAATTGCAGTCTCTTTCAATGGAAATCAACATTCTTTAAAACCTGCAACTATAGCATATTCCGGTAGATCAATTGAACCATTAATTCAACTTTTTAAGCATTTCCCAGATACAAAAAACTATGTTAGAAAACTAAATGAAAAAATAATGGCTAAAACTGAGAGCTATTTCAATATCGTTCAAGGATTATCTGAAGAAGAATTTGAAACAATTTTGAAATTACAAAAGAAATACCGTCAGATACTAAGAGAAAAAGCTGCACAATTAACTTAAATTATCAGAAAAATAGATTTAAAAAATTTTATTTCAACATTCTTCTTTGCCAGAATAAAATTTCGCCATTTTTTCAGCCTCTTCAGCTTTTGGAGTATCACCTAGACTCATATATGCCTTTGAAAGAACACGATGAGCTGAAGCAAGTCTATTATAATTTTTAAATTTGCTAAATAACGCTATAGCTAAATCTAGAAGATAAACTGCTTGACTATAAAGCGATTTCCCCATCAAAATATTACCTCTTATTAGATAGGCTTCACCCAAAACTTTCTGCAATTCATCATTTGTTTTTTCTGGTTTAGCCATCTTAATTATTCGAGCAAATTGTTCTTCAGCAGCAGGGAGCTTACTATCACTTAGTAAATATAAGCCTAAATCTAATGCACAATAAGCAATTTTCACATCATCTTTTGCTTCTTCTGCTTGTGTTAATGCTTTCTGTAATTTATCAAGTCTCTCATCCAATTTATTCACCAATTTGATATTATATTTATTAAATAAAAATTATTTTGAATCGTTTTAATTACCCACATTAATCAATGAAATTAATCAAGAGTGGTAATATCCCTTTTTTTAATAGGTGATTAATTTATCATTATAGTTTGGATACCTTTTGAGGTTTCAAAATGAGAAAAAGATATGAATTTTCAAAAATCATAGCTCTTGTTATTTTATCATCACTTTTATTTTCACCACTACTCAACAATGTAAAAGATACAAAAGGTGAAACTACAAAAGATGTTAAGACATTTGGTCTTTTAGTTGATCAATTTGCACCTTCCACACGATTAGAAAATAACTATGGGTGTAATGCTAATGAGTTTAAGAATAGCCTTATCAGTATTGGTTGGTCAACTGATAGCTTTTCCTACCTATTTGGTGATGGAACAATCACCATTGCTAATTTACAAGAAGAAATGGATTATCTAGAAGAAGTTGTTGATGCTAACGATGTGGTTGTTATATTCTTTGCTACTCATGGTTATGGTTGTTTAAAAGATATATTACACTTCAATGAGTGGTTTCATAAGGAGTTTTTAGAAATACCAACTGACTATAAATTTCTACTAATTGATGCATGCCATGCTGGTGAATTTATCGAGCCTTTGCAACCATATACTAATAATAATAGTTTTTATGCTATGGGAAGTGTATCAGCAATTGAGTATGGTATAGGATTCATACCAGATAGTGAAGGTTGGCCTTATTCAGAACCAGAATTCTATGGCATAATTTCAGCACACTTCTGGTCAACCACTTTAATCAATTCTTCAGCTGATAGTGATTTAGATAATTATATCAGTATGAATGAAATGTATGATTACTCTTTACCAATAATCAGAAAAATTTATTCTGAAGTATTTGTTGAAGACCCTGAATTAGCTGAATTTATTGAGAATGAAACTGGTTCGTTGGAAAATTACCCTCATCCTCTTGTAATAAATACTTTCACAACTGATTATGCTTTAGCTATGGACTTTTTAACTGACAATATTGATTCTTTACCAGGATTATCTCAAGGACAACTTTTTGGCATCTTTATCCCTCTAGGCGCTGTTATATTAACTACTCTGATAATTATACCGATTGTTTTAAGGAGAAAGAATTGAATCTAATTCTTCTCTTTACAAAAATCGCTTGTTTATCTAAAGGTTTAAATTAAAAAAATACTTGCGATTGTTTAGATTAAAACCCAGATTAACTATTTAGGAGCCCTTTTTTTGGCAATAAAAAAGAAACAAGAAGAAGAGGTATCGCTATTAACTCAAGCTGAGGATATAGATACACAACCATTAACTAGACCACAGCGGAAGCGAAATATTTCCATTCTAGCGATTAATTCTTTCTTTATGGGTTCTGCTAATGTCATCTATTATATTTTATATGCTCCTTATTTTAGAGAAATTAACAGTTCTGAAAGATTATTTGGTATAGTTGGCACTCTTGCCTCAGTTATTGCTCTTATAGGATTAATCGCATCTGATTATTTGAATGGTTTAATTGGATTCAAACGATCATTGATCATTGCTCAAATACTTATCTTTTCATCTTTTGCTTTCTTTATCTTCAGACCTGCACATATAGCTTGGATTATTGTCGCAGTGTTATTGTTAAATTTCGCTTTTGCTTTAAGCGAATCACCGGGAACAATAATCCTTACAGAAACTGCAGGAGACAGTAGAAAAGGTAGAATTAGTTCTCTTACGTCTTTTTTTGGGCGATTGGGTGATGTGATTGTTGCAGCAATATTAGTGGCAATTACTTTTATAATCAGTGCTGATTTTGAAGAAAAATTATCTAATGTTGAACGTTCATACTTCTTTAGTTATAGTGCTGGGATCTACTTAGTAGTAGCTATTCTAACAATACTATTTATTGCAGACCCTCTTAAGATAAGAAAAACTGAAGAATACATTAAACCAGTAACTGAAATAAATAAAACAGATGTAGTTTTAGAAGAATATCCAGTTATTGAACAAGCAGAAATAGATGAACAAAGAGTTGAAGAGAAAAAAAGTAATTTCTTTCGGGGATTCATTGAAGCTTTTAAGGATAAATGGGTTTTACGTGTAGCTTTAACTTTCTTTTTTGATGCTACTATCTGGTCTATTGGTTTAGGAGTTTATTGGGCTGCGATGACAGATCCAGATCTTTTAGGACCATATGCTCTTATTGATCAAGATATTAGTATATTATCTCTCATATCAAGTATTATTGTTTTGTTAGGAATGTTTCCAACAGGATGGTTAGTTGATAAAATAGGTGCAAAAATTCTCCTATTTTCTTCTGAGATTTGTGGATTTGCATGGGCAATTTGTGCAGTGATTTTTGTATTTTTCCCCCACTTGTATTGGTTACTTATTCTATCTCGAGTAGCAATAGGATTGTCAATTGTATTATGGATTCCTTCAACCATTGCACTATTTACCAACGTTGAATCTAAACGAAAAAGCAAAGTCTATAATTCTATAGCCATTTTCAGAACTATCGGTTGGTTACCGGGAGGAATGATAGCTGGCTTACTCTATGAGGCAATACCTCAACCTTATGGATTTCTTACACCTATCTTTATATTAATTACTGGATTATTTGTACTAATACCATTATTCTTCACTTTAGCTAACAGACCACCACAGAATAATAACACTAAAAATGTAGCTCAAGAAATAAAATGAACTGTTGCAATAAAGCAAAATTTCTTTAAAGAGCTGTAGCTCTTTTTATTTACCTCAAGAATTTTCTGGAGCTCCATTTAATGCCTGAACAATTTGACTTAATCTCCATAGGTGCAGTATTAATTGATATGATAGCTATGGTAGATGAATTTCCGGGTGAGGATGGGGAATCATTTGTTAAAGATTTCAAACTCATGCCTGGTGGTGCAGCAGCAAATGTTGCTGTTATTTGTAGTAGGTTGGGGATGAAAACAGCTTTTTCAGGTAAAATTGGTAAAGACCAATTTGGTGATATTCTTAAAGCTGATCTGATCAAAGAGAAAATTCATGTGGATAAAACATTAATCACTTCTGAAGCTGTTAATACAGGATCTTGCTATATTTGTGTAAATCACAAAGGTGAACGTATGATAATGGCTTATAGTGGCGCAGCTGATACTTTAACTATTGATGATTTGCAAATTGAGTTGCTAACAAAAGCTAAATGGGTTAATTTATCTGATTTGCGGAATGTTAGCGCAATTGAAGCTTTGTTAGAAAGCGATACAAAATTTAATTTCTCAATGAGTCCCGGAGCACTAATAGCTAAAAATCCAAGCCGAGCATTTCGTTTAGCTCAACATGCAAACCTTATAGTAGCTAGTGAAAGTGAAATGATGCAAATATTTCGCTCAACTGAAGATGAAATTGAAACTATAACAAAACAATTGATCGATGAAAAACCTGAGAAAATAATTGCTGTCACACGTGGAAGCCGAGGGGCAATTATTTATATGAAAAACACTACGATTGAAATTCCCATCTTTCCAGTAAATGTTGTTGATACTACAGGAGCTGGAGATGCATTTACTGCTGGAATGATATATGGTCTTATCTCAAACAAAAAACCTAAAGAAGCTGGCAGAATTGCAGCAGCTTGTTCAGCAATCTGTATACAAAGTGTTGGTGCTAGAAGTGGTCCTAACAGTAAACGAGAATTAATTAAATTTCTCAAAAGTAATAAGAATAAGTAAAGAATAGCAAAAATCACGAATAATATTTGGTGTTAAAAATGAGTGAACCCGTTGTGGCAGTAATTTCTGGATCAACATCAGATAATGAAATTGTAGAAAAAGTTGTTTCAGTTCTTGAAGAGTATGATATACCACATACAACTGTAGTGTTAGCAGCTCATCGAAATGCAAAAGAATTGGATGCTTATCTAGAAAAAACGTCTGCCAAAGTAATAATAGCTATAGCTGGTTTAGCAGCAGCATTACCCGGTGTTTGTGCAAGTAAAGTTAAGAAGGTAGTAATTGGTGTACCGGTTTCTTCAAAACTTGGTGGATTAGATGCCTTATTATCAATTGTTCAGATGCCTTCTGGTGTTCCAGTAGCAACAGTGGGAATTGATAATGGTAAAAATGCTGCTCATTTAGCTGCAAGAATTTTAGCTTTAATTAATGATGATTTAGGAGAAAAACTCCGAGTAAAATTAAATGGATAATCCTCTATTGGAGGAATAATAAAATGACTAGTAACGAAAATAAAACCAAAATCAAAGATATTAAAGATGTCTTTTATGATGAGCTTGATGAATGGCCTTCAGAACCACTAAAAAAGGCATTATTTCAATTGCGACCAGAAGAAGGGGCAGAAGTCTATCTTCATCTAAAAGAGGATTATTATGATTTAACCGACAAAGCTTTAGAAGTCGAAAAGAAATTCAGACCAGAAGTTACTTTAAGAACACGTGAACTAAAAACTGAGCTTGAGAGATGGAAAATTGGTGGAGGAGCTTTCTTTAGAGTAATTGGTGATCAAGAAACAGTTAGCAAATCACAAATGCTTTCCTTACAATATTTCATTTTGTGGACAAGACAGTTATTCCCATTTCAATTTGTATTCCTAAGTATTCCATTCTTCTTAGCAACACTTTTCATATGGCAATTTTCTGCTACCTATCCTGCTGGTCCTGATGATTCTCTTATCAAATATCTAACACTTTTGCTAACAGGATTATTGTTTATAATGATAGGTGTTTGGGTAGTCTTTGAAGGCCTCTATAA
>JAEORJ010000222.1 GCA_016840945.1 Candidatus Gerdarchaeota archaeon | reverse complement strand
GGTACCCCTATTATTATTGCACCATATTTATCTAAGGTTCTTTGTGTCATCCCTCTTATCAAGAATATTTCTGATGACAACAATTCACTTAGTGTATACATCACATGAATGATATTGCCACCATTTGTAGTAGTTATTGCCAATCTTTGCACTGTTTGGTTCGCTAGTAGAACCTCTGTTTTTGTCACCTCATTTTCTGTGGTCACTCGTTTGTATTTCAATCCTTCCACCAGATTTTTCCAGAGGATATTTGCGGTATTTTGTTCATCTATTGCTATCTTCACCTCATCATAAAGTAGAGCCTTTTCTAATGTGACTGTTATTGTCATTACCTCTTGTTCTTTTCTTGCGTAAACAATATAGTTATTTGTTCCCCCCAACGTTCTCTGCCAGGCTAGATGCAGGTTATTGTTTGCATCAAAGACCATATTTACTTTGCTTTCTTCAGAATTATCAAAATGGCATAATATTTTGGGGATTACTTGATGCAAATCCTCTTCCTTTTCATAGACATAAAATAATTTCTCGGCTTCTAATTCCTCATTATAATCCGTCCATGCCACAATTATTTTCCCATCTGAATCTACTGCGACATCTATTATATGTGATGATAATGTTATGTTTTCAAGAACCATTTTTTCCCCTAATTCTTCTGTTTCTACTGAATAGCTCTTCTTTAACATTTGGTAAAAAAGCTCAGTATAATCCGTCTTTAATACCGTCCAAAAAAACAACGCTTTATTTCCAGCTACTGCAAATTGTAAGTCCATGTATGTTAACGTATCATCTACAATTTCTACTAGTATTTTCTCGGACCAATTATTATTTTCAAAGTACCGATAAAAAATGTATTTAGGTGAATTTGTTTCATTAAAGTAATCTTCATACCAAGCAACATGAATTCTACTTTGGTTATCTATCACCATCTGTAGATCCATTTTTCCGCTCTCCTCTGATTGTTCTCCTGCAATGATCGTTTTTTCTTGCCACTGCTTTTCTGTTATATTGTATAGCTGATAGTGTATTTCTTCCCATGAAGTCGTTTTTATAATTGGTGTTACTGTTGCAGTTGTCGGTGTTACAGTTGCTTTATAGACCAGATGGAGATTTCCTTCTTGATCGCTTTTCAGGATAATATCTTTAGCATATAGTTGTCGCTCATCAAGATAATCTATCACAAAATTTTTTTGCCAGCTTATTTTCGAATCTATTTCCTCATAATTTAATCTTGGTTCTTCTTTATTATCATTTAATTTAGCGCAATTACTTTCTGTTTTAACAACAGCGATTAGTAACAATAGTAGAAAGATGCTTTGAATTATTTTTTTATACTGCCACTTATGTTCCATCTTACTCATCTTTCTATATCTATACTATTGATTAATTTCATGTGAACGTTCTTCTCTTTTCCTCATCGACCTTCTCCGGATTAAGATACTCGCTCCACCAATTATTATTCCTCCCAGTATTATCCCTAAAATTATTGGTCCATAACGATCAATAGCTGTTTCCATTATTCCTCTCATATAAAATATTCCTGTGTCACCAAAAATACTTGTAGTGTAGAATAGATGTAAATTGTCGCTTCCCGTACTTGTTACTGTTAAACTAAAAACATAATCATTAGCTATTAATTGTTCTGTTCTTGATATCTCTCCAGTGATAGTTATCTGTTTATAGAATAACCCCTCATTTAGATTCACCCAAACCAAATGAGCAGTATCTTGTTCATCTATCACTATTTTCACTTCTTGATACAGATATTGATCAGCAAGTTTCATAGTTAGCACTCTCTTTTCTTGTATTATTCTTGCATAGTAGATTGCATAATAACCAATCTCTTCTGCTTGATGTCTTTGCCAAGCAACATGGATATTATCCTTGCTATCAAATTCTGCACTTATAGCAGTTTCTGATTTATTATCAAAATGGCACAGTATTTTTGGGATTACTTTTTGTAATTGATGCTCTTCTTCATAGACATAAAATATCTTGCAAGCATCTAGTTCTTCAAAATCACCTACATAGGCAATCAATATTTTCTCTTTTGAATCAATTGCTACAGCATAATCAGTTGTGGTCAGTAATATATTATTGAAGGTTACTTTTTCTCCCCATTCTTTTGTTGTTAAATCATAGCTCTTTGTGTTTAATAAAAAATCACTAGAATCAAATTCAGCTGCTTTTAACCAGAAAAAAATCATTCTATTTTCTTTTTTTATTAATTTTAGCACACTCTTTGCTTCTGCTGTTTCATTTTCCACTAGTATTTTTTCTGACCAAATTCCTCCCTCCAAATATTGATAATAAATCATTTTTGGTGAATTATGAAATGTAATATCATATTCCATCCATACAATATGTAGTCTTCCTTCTTCATCTATGATCATGTTTAATCCATATTTTGACAATTGATCACTTTCATTCCCCGTTATGATTGTTCTTGCTTCCCAAACCTGTTTTACCTTGTCATATTTTTGATAATGTATTTCTTGCCAATTAATTTGTTCACCACCAATATATACATTCACAGTGACCCTATAAACTAAATGCAAGTTTCCCGTTTCATCACTTTTTATAACAATATTCTGCACTAATAGATTTCGCCCATCTTGGTAATCTATTGGTATATTCTTTTGCCAGCTAATTCCTGATGAATCCACATTTTTTACTACTTTTGTCCTTTCCTCATTATTATCTTCTATTGCTTTTGTCAATAATAATGGACACGTTAGAAAAATTAGTATAATGAGAATTGTTTGATAAACCATTTTTTTCTGGTGTAAAATTCGATTATATCCTCTCATTTTACTTCTTCCCATAACTGTTTTTTAATCATTCTTCTAAAAATTCATTTATCTTATTACCCTATTCATTTGATTCTAGAGGAGTATGTGCTTTTCTTTTCTTAACTTGTTTCACAGTGAAATATACCCCTATGATAATTACTGGCAATCCCACTATTAATCCAATTATTAATGCCCCATATTTATCTAAAATGCTTGCTCTCGTACCTCTAAGATAGTCTATTCCTTTATAGTGCTGATCATTTGTTTTATACATAATATGTATTGCTGTTTCTGTAATTACCATTGTTGGTGTTGTAGCGATTAATCGTCCTTTATCCATATTATCTGTTATCGATAGTATTCCTTGTTGATTCACTTGTTTATATGCCAAACCTATTCCATTTGGCCAAAGAATATGTGCAGTAGTGTTATGGTCTACTTTTATTATGGGTCTTTCATAAGCATTATCTTGCATCAATCCTTTTGCTTCAATTGTAATATTACCATCATCAATTTTGTTATAATTTAACGCCTTATCGCTTGAACCTTGTAATCGACTTAACCAAATAAAATGTAAGCTATTTTGGTTATCAAAAAATAGTGAGGGATTGGTTTCATTTACTATATTTTCTTCCCCTAGTAGTATTGGGGTACCATTTTGTAAGTTTTGTTTATAATCATATAGGCATTGTATTTTATTTGCTCCTAGCCCTTCATAATAACCTGTCCAAGCAATTGCTACTTTATCATTTTGATCTACTTTGGCAGTGATCACATACTCTGCTGGTTGGGCATTTGTGATATTTAATGGGTCATTGAATGTTTTTGATGTTAATGAGAAAGTGCGCATACACAAAGTAACATTATTAAACATTATTCCTGAAGTCCAAAAGAACTGCAACTCATTAGCTATTTTTGTTAGAGCTATTTCTCCCAATAAACCATCAGCAAAGCTTTTTACAAGGTAAATTTCTGACCAGCTTTCTCCATCATAATAACAATAATTAATCGAGTCATTATGTGTAAAAGTAGTATCTTTTTCCATCCAAGCAAGATGCACTTTTGAATCATCTTCTACAATCATTTTAATATATCCAATTATGCGATCTAAGCTTGGTTCAGCGATTATTTGTTTACTTGACCATTTTCCCGTTTCTGCTTCATACTTCTGAAAGTGCAATTCAAATTTATTACTGGTTCCTCCATCAACATCCAACATATAGACAGTATAAGCCAAATAGATATTACCTAATGAATCCACTTGAGCTTCCACGTCTTGGTGTAAGGCTAATCGTGTTTCTTGAGTGTCTATGTAGTTTTTTTTCCATGTTAATTCGGTGCTATACTCCATATCACTAACAGTAACAGTATCTGCGTTTACCTTGAAACTGTTAATATAGCTTTCCTGTTGGTTAATTGTCTGCAAAAATAATAATGCAATCACTATTAAAAACAAAATTTGCTTTTTGCTCTTATTACTATAGAATCCCAATTCCATTCACTCCTCTATAGGTTATCTAATTATACATCACTTTAGGTATTCTTTATAGTAAAATTTTTCCTTACGATAATTAAATTTCATATCTCAAAACCATTTCTTGTCCACATACTGGGCAAACTTTTGCGGATTTCAACCAATCACTCAAATGATCGATATGAAAAATCGTCAAACATTTTACACAGATCATCAACTCTTGATCCGATCTCACTTCTAATTTACATACACCGCACATTTTTCCAGCTGTTTTTCCTTCATATCTTTTAACATTTATTAATATCGGAGCTAAAGGTCTTGTTGATTTTTTTGGTGGCATTCCTCGCCTGTTCATTTCACTATCTGTGATTAAATCATCCATCTCATCCATCAATCTCCCAAACCGCCTTTCAGGATTCTCCAAAGCACGCATTTCTTCAAGCTCCTTTTCTAATCTTGCTAATTTGTTTATCCTCACTGATAAATAAATTACAAATCCCGATAAAAAAATGAATGTGAATGATAGAATTGCCATTATAACAATAAAATCATCTATAGTATTGAATAGCTCAAATAATGCAGCAGAAATTATGAGTCCTAATACTAGTAGAAATATAATCCCTATCATACTCTTTCGAGCTAATCTTAGTTTTTCTAAAGTAGTCCTTTTCTGATTCCTGTTTCCATTTTCTGCCAAGTTACTCACTCAAAACTTCTTTTCTTAGCTGTTTAGTCTTTATTTTTCTCACAATACCAAAAGTAGCTACCCCAATTATTGGTAATCCAACTATTAAACCAATTATAATTGGACCATAGCGATCTATTGCACTCTGATTGAATCCTCGTAAATAATTAATTCCTCTATAAGTAGATGAAGTTCCACAATTAAAGAAGATATGAACACAAACTGTTGTTACAACCATTGATGGTTTATAATAGACTAACCTATTTCCTAAGAGATTGTCAGTTTTTGATACCTCCCCATTAGCTGTTATTTGTTTATACATCATCACTACTAAATAGCTATTAGTTAGTCTTACGCCATAATAAACCGTCCATAATAAATGGGCAGTGTTGTTTTGATCAACAGTTACTATTATTTGGTTTTGTATATGTTCAGCTGATATTTCCATTGATATTATTGTATACCCATCAACTATTTTCTTATAATGTAATGTACTATTATACCAAGATTTTTGGTCCACCCAAACCACATGTAAACTATTTTGTCTGTCAAAAGTAATTGCCACTCCGCTTTCATTTTCATTGTTAAAATTACCCAATAAAAAGGGTATACTATACTGCAGATTATCTTTCTCTTCATAGATACAATATATTTTATAGGCGTGTAACTCCTCAAAAAAGCCTTTCCAAGCGATCATTATATGATTAGTAGCATCAGCTACAGCTACAAAATCATTATCTTCTACTAATGCATTTGCTATTTTCTTCGTTTCACTAAATGTTTCTGTTTCAAGAGAGAAATTTTTCATATTAATATCATATATGCGATTAGTATCATTATACACTGTCCAGAAGAATTGAACTTTATTTCCCACTGATGTTAATTCTAATTTCTCTATAAAGTTTTGAGTAGCATTTTCAACAAATATTTTTTCAGACCAATCAGTCCCATCGAAATAGCAATAATAAATTGCATCAGGTATTGTATCAGAAAAATCCGTTTCCACCCAAGCAAGATGCGCTCTATTTTCATCATCCAATTCAACATTAATATTGAAAATATTAATATCATTCCCTGCTGGTTCTGAAATTTTTATTCTAGGTTCCCAACTTTCCGTTTCAACGTTAAATTTTTGATAGTGTAATTCATAATAGCCGTATAATTCCTCATCTGTTCCTAGAAAATATAAGCTATAAGCTAAATGTATATTCCCTTCTGCATCTGTTTGTGCTTTTACTTCTTGATGATAAGCATAGTTTGTTTCCTGTAAATCAATAAAACCTTCCTGCCATTTTAATCCTGTTTTATACTCAGTGTTATTTGGTTTAACATTATCACCATAGTTAGTAAAAGTCAGTGCTCTTACTAATTCTTCACTTGAAAAATAAGATACCATTAGTAGTATAATTAGTATGATTACAACCTTAGTATATCTTGTATCCAAGAACCCCATCTCTTTGATCTCCAAAATAGTAAATAGTTATATACTTTCTTCCTTTTTTAACCTTCTATTTCATAGAAGTTATTTCTATCTCAAATTATCCTTCCTTGAATAACCTTTATAGGTCACCTTTATCCATCTTCTGTTACTGGTTTGGCAACCAAATTGTATCCTTTCCGGATTCAAATTATTTTAATGTGGTGGTCTTATAAATGGCACATGAAAATACTAAGGTAACTGAACAAATACTCTCAGGCACTGGCATACGTAATTGGTTACGACTGCTTTGGGACAATCGTTTTCGTATTAGTTGGAAATATCTTCCTAGAGTCTTTTTCATCAGTTTTATTTCGCTAATTACTGCCCCCTTGGCAATTTTGGAGAAATTACGGTATGATCGTAAAATCAAACACACAGCAATTACTTCTCCCCCTATTTTCATCATTGGTCATTGGCGTAGTGGTACTACCTTTTTACATAATGTCCTTTCTAAGGATGAGCAATTTGGTTATGTAAACAACATTACTGCTTTTCTCCCTCGGGTGTTTCTTACAGGTGGCCGTTTTCTACGGCCCATTTTACAACGTTGCATCCCTGAAAAACGACGAATGGATAACATGACATTAGGTTTAAATGAACCTCAAGAGGATGAATATGCTTTAGCTAATCTACTTAATTATTCACTTTATCATGGTATGGCTTTCCCAAGGAATATTCGTCGATATTATCAATACTGCTCTTTCGAAAATGTTCCCGAACGAAAGGTTCTTCGATGGAAGCGCACTTTTTATCGTTTCTTGCAAAAAATAACTTTTAGCTCTAAGGGCAAACAACTAATACTAAAAAGTCCCTCTCATACCTATCGTGTTAAATTATTATTAGAAATGTTCCCTAATGCTAAATTCATTCATATTTATCGCAATCCTTTGGATGTTTTTCCCTCAACCTTAAACCTTTATCAAAAGATGTTCCCCTATTTCTTCTTGCAAGAACCCTTTACAGTTGAAGAAGGCAAAGAGATTATTTTCGAATTATATGATAAAATGTTTGAACGATACTTTGTTGATAAAGAGCTCATACCAGAAAACAATCTCTATGAATTAAAATACGAGGATTTTGTGCAAAATCCAATGATATTTTTAGAAGATATTTATGCCCAATTTTCATTTAAGGATTTCAATGCTGCTAAAATTAATTTCACTTCTTACCTTAAGGCACAAAAAAGCTATCAGAAAAACAAGTATTCACTTGATGAAAACTTCAAAAATGAGATATTTAAACGATGGCATAGCACTTTTGAACGTTGGGGATATAACCGAGTGGAACGACTAGGGAAGCGCATAAATAAAAGTAGCATTAGAAGAATAAAACGCACTCAAAGAATCAGTAAACGACAATTAAAACGATTTCCAAGTACTAGTTAGTCATATTCTCTACTAGTAAAACCTGGAAGAAATAGCGCCTTACAAATAGGGCATGTTTCATTTTCTTTTAACCAACTTATCAAATGATCTTTATGGAACTTATTCTCGCACTTCAAACATTCAAGAACAACTCATTCTGGTTCGATGGGTAACTTGCAAATAGCACAATCTAATTCACCTAATTCTCCTTTGAATTCAAAGGTTTTCAAATTATATTCTGATAACTTGCTTTCTGTTGGATTATTTCCTGATTTTTCGCCTTCAATTTGTTTCACTAATAAATCCAATGCCTTTTTTCTCAACTTTTTGATAACAGCGTTATTAACTTGATAGCCTATGATTGTCAGGATAAAAAGTACACCTAAAATATTCGCTAGATAAACAATAGAAGGATATACCCAACCCAAAAAAAGAGCTGTAATTGAACCTAGAAAGAGCACTCCTGTTATACTTAAAACAATTTTCAGATAAGCTTTCAATTCTTCCTGTAGTATAATACTAAGCAAGCTATTTCACTAACCTTCTTTAGTACTAGTATTTTATGCTGTATTCTTTATTCTAAAATGTTCTGAATGGCAAAGTTAACTTTTCCAGACAAAAACACATATTTATTTCATAAAATATAATTTAATTAGATAAGATTATATTTAAGAAAAACTACTATTAATTATTGGAGGAATAGTAATTAAATTCGAAGATGTGAAATCAATTATTCTAGATTTCATACACCTTGAAACTGGTTGGGGTAATCCTTTGCACCCTCATTATGAATTAGAGGAGCTTACTATCATGGAAATGATGGAAGAGCGTGATGGCACTCGTTCAGTTTCTTTTGAATATATGTTCAACGAAGATGGTTTCTCCAAGAATGATAAAACACACATTTTAGTTGGTAGCTTAATTATTGGCCCTACTGGCAAAATCCTCCAAAAACAATTAAAAGAAACGCATCGCGGAGTTGCGGCTGAAAAACGCTACATTCCAATTAAGAATATCTAATTTTATTACTGATTTTTTCTTTTCCTAAGCTTCTTTATAAAAACTATAATGCCCCCAGCTATTGGTATTAATATGATCATTTCCGGTAAAGGTGTAACAATAACTGGTGATTGTGGTAACAATGTTATTTCTTCTTCATTATAAAAATCATACATTATTTGAAATATATCAGTATTATCAATTAACATTCCATTAGTTAGTGTTTGTGTGAAATTACCTTGGGCATATAATGGCACATAGCTATTTGTATGATCTGTTGTACTCCAAGAGATGCTCATCATTCCTGCTCGAGTAACTCTTAATGTTCTATTCTCCTCTTCAGTTAAACTGCTATTGGGAATAACCTCATCCAAAGATTCTCCCGTAATCATCAATCCACCAGTTTCGTGATCAGCTGTTACCAGTAAAATAGTATTAGGATGGCTTTCCACATAAGCAATAGCTTTTCTAACTGCAAATTCAAACTCGATCACTTCAAGAGCTGCTCGTGTTTCATCATTACTATGGCTTGCATGGTCAATTCTTCCACCTTCCACCATCAAGAAGAACCCACTTGAATTTTGTGATAAAATATCAATAGCTTTCTGGGTCATTGTTGCCAAAGATGGAGTTAAACTATAATCTCTATCATATTCATAAGGCATATGTCCATCAGCAAATAATCCAAATAATTTCCCAGTTGTAATGGTTGTTAATGCACTAAGATTGGTGACATATTGATACCCATTAAAACTCATCTCACTAATTTGACTTTGGCTGAAACTGCTAGCTCCTCCTCCCATTACAACATCAACTGCGGTACCTTCAACAATTTGGTGAGTAATCTCATCATAGTCATTTCTATTTGACACATGAGTCATAAATGCTGCTGGTGTTGCGTGTTGAATTTCAGTTGTTGTTACTACTCCAGTAGCTTTACCTAATGCTTGAGCTATCTCTAAAATGGTCTCAAGTATCGTTCCATTTGGTGCAATTGATAGTAACTTATTTTCTGTTTTCACTCCAGTAGCAATGGCTGTAGCTGCGGCAGCAGAATCAGTAATTTCAAAATCAGCATTATGAGTCATCACTGAAAGATTCAAAGGTAAGCTTTCAAGAGCAAACAAGTTCTCCGGCCCTAGTTCAACGTATTGTCCTAATTTTACATGCTCAAAACCCATCCCATCACCTATCATTAATATAATACTTAGATTATTCTCAGGTTCTGTTGCTTGAGTTAAGGTGACATATGTATTGAAACTCGAATTTATCATAAATGGTAGAAGTAATAATAAACTAATCACAAATTGTATTCTGCTCTTTCTAATTCTCATCAGTTAACAACTCACTTGAGAGGTACTCTTTTGCTCAGCTTATATTTAATGTTATTAAAGAAATATTTGTCGGAGCTCCTTTTTTAGTCCAACTCATTATTTTATAATATGCCTAGGAACCTTTTCTTGAACTTGGATTAATTAAAAGGCAATTTTTTGTAATCTACCATAAGAATTTTAATGCTTTTAAGTTTCTTTTAAATGATAATACTTTTAATTGTTAGAAAAAAGCATTTATTGTAGAAAGAAAAAGTAATGTCGTAAGAATCGGAGGAAAAGGCTTTAGTGTTTCAATTAACATCTATTGACGGTCGTTTTCAGATCAACGGTAAGCAAGTGTTCATTCGTGCAGGTGAGTACCATTATTTTAGAGTAGATCCTGAGCATTGGGAAAAAGAATTACGAATGCTCAAAGAAGAAGGACATTTAAACACGATTTCTACCTATGTTCCTTGGATTTTTCATGAGCTTTCTGAAGGATTTTTTGATTTTTATGGTGATACACACCCCCGTCGAAATTTAAGATTATTCTTAGATATTTGTAGAAAATTGGAACTTCCAGTGATATTTCGTCCTGGTCCTTTCATTTATTCGGAATATGAAGGCTTTGGTATTCCTCTATGGGTAGGGCAAATCTATCCCGAGGTTGTTATAAAAACATCAGATGGTGACCTTGAGAAAGGTGAATTTTATTATAATATCAGCTTAAATCACCCTAAATATCTTGAATTAGTGCAAAACTGGTATGCTGCTTTACAGGAAGAGTTTCAAGATTATTTTGATAACCCAATTGTTATTTTCCAATTGGACAATGAAACAGGATTGATGTATAATAATAAATTAGGACAGATAGATTTCAATGAGGAAACTATAAATCAATTTCATGAATGGTTACAAAAGGAGTTTGAAAATCCTCAAACACTAAGTATCTATTGTGTTGAAAGCTATATCCATTTTGATGAAGTCGAACCTCCTCGAGATGGATTAAATGTCGCTAAAACAATGATCTGGCAATCGTTTTTCGAAGATTGGATTGTCACTTATCTCGAGAAGCTACGTGATATTGCTGTAGGATTAAATATCCCACTTTTATTTGCTATAAATGAACAAGGACAATATTCTAATCCTACGAATCCAGTGAAAAAATCACCTATTGTTGAAATTTATGGTTATAATATGTCCCTAAAAACCACCAGAAGTAAATCGACACTTGACATTCCAATGGCTAATTCTATCATTCCAGCTATTTTCAATGGTTATTTGCAACCTCAATATCAAGCGTTGTTTGCTTCGGAACTAAGTTGTGGTTGGTTTGACCCTCGAGTAAAAGTACCTATAATCTCTACTATCCAACAAATGATAGGTTCAATGGCTCATGGTGCTAAGGGTACATGTCTTTATGTTGTTCGAGATGGTGAGGATCTTACTGGTGAGAAATATCACTATCGAGGATTGATTAGTAATAAGGGAAAGAAATTCAAACGTTTTGAAGCAGTTAAGAAATTACACCAGCTCTTGGAACAGATTGAAGAGGAATTAATCGAATCTGAAGAGATTTATGATGAGATTGGTTTTGCTACTTATTCAATGAACCATCGAATTCTTCCAGCTGACTTTGATGCTAGTGGACATATAATTCGTCCAATTAAAATCATCATGATGCAAGCTGAATATGGTATTTTAGGTATGCTTTTAGCTAATGGTTATAATCCAAAAACGATTTCTCTCGAGCGAGAAAACTTAAAGGAAATGAAAAGGTTGAAAACTATTTTCTTCCATAACCGAGGAGCAATTTACAAAGCGGATTATACAAAACTTGTTGATTATGTTAAAACTGGTGGTAATTTAGTCACAGGTCCCAATTTCCCTGTTATGAATGAATTTGGCTCACCATTAAATACTCAAAAACTCTATCCTGCAGTTGTTTCCCAGCAGAAGATTTTTGGTAGGAATGCTAATTTATTGAAAATGATTAGTTCTTATCTTAATTTTACTTTACAGAAAAGCCGACTTCGAAATTATAACAAATATGCTCTTTATCACCTCCAACAAACAGAGCGGCAAAATATCTTACGTTCTTGGCGTCCATGGGGACCATATGCTACTACAGAGAGCGGTAAAAAACTCCATATTGATTATTTAGCGCGATCTTTCATCTGGCAGAGTGAAGATGTTGAACCAGTATTAATGTTAAGAAATAAAGTTATAGGCTATCGCCATACAATTGAAAAAGGCACTAATACTGTAATAGGAACCCCACTTGGAGCTAGATATGTAATAGATGCTTTCTATAAAGATAGTGATAAAATAAAAGAACAAAACCGAATTTTCCTTGAAGAATTATTAGCGAAAAATAATGTTCAGAAGACTTTTGATACAGATGTTGAGTTGGAAATTGTTGGAAGAACAAATAAGAATAAGAAATCTATGTTAGTATTTCTTATTAATCGTGGCAAGAAGAAAGAAGGCACATTCAAAGTCCTTATACCTGCTAAAACGTTACTTCCCAAAAATAAATCTCTACAAGTAAAATTACTCTATTCTTATTATCAATCAGAAATTGAAACCCCTAAAATTAATTTAGAAGAATTAAATGAAAAGGGATTGCGATTCAAAATTAAGAAAGATGACTGTATATTAATTCGTATTTCTATAAGCAATGATTAGAAAATGGAAAAGAAATAATTAGAAAGATTATTTTTGTTTTTTCTCTTCCTCTTCTTTTCTTAAAATTTCCATTGCTTTATCAATTGTTAGATCTTTTAGATCTTCAGCTCGCTCATAATGCTCTGAACAGAACCATTCCGCATATGGTGGGTGACCTACACCTCCAATGCGCTCCATTTTTCTTTGCCAAACACGATCAGAAAATCTTTTTTTGAAATAAATCAACCCTCCTCCCTTGTCGTTAAGATCTACATCTCTATAGCAAATACCGCATTCCGGAGGTCTCATACAAATTACCTTTCTAAAATTACAACACTCTACAGAATACCTCTTTGAACTAAATAAATCTTATGAATGTATACTGTTGAAGACCAACAATTATAAAAAAAACTCAAAAAAAGGCACTCAATTTTTCACTTTTGAAGATATTATAGCATTTTGAAAGTTCAATAAGGGCACTCTAGTGTATCAAATGGGCATTCCTTTTCACGATATAGTTTTGTTAAAACGCTAGTATATGTCCAACGAATATGGTTTTCCACTTTAAAGAATTCATCATAGAATTCCTCATCGGCATAACTTGGTTTCCTATCAGTTCGATTAATATTAAAAGGGAAAATTCCATCAGGATGAAGGTCAGTAAAGGAAATTTGATAATTCTTAAAGAGATGATCAAAAAATTCAGCTACATATTCAGTGATATTTTCCAAAGTAGTTTTTGAATCTATCTTGTATTCTTTAATTATCTCATCAGCCCATTTATCAAATTGAGCTTTCTTTAATTCAGGAATCTTGGTTATTACTGTCATTACTATTCACTTGTTTACAATTATTCTATGTTATTATTCTATAATTAGTCTATTCTCTTAGAAAATAAAAAGTCTCACCATATTTTATTCACAAAGAAAAGGTATTCTACTGTTCTAGTTGCTTTTCTCTTGAGGTTTGATTGAATGAGCAATTTGCATCCCTGCATAAGCTCCAATAACTCCCTCGATTAAAGCAAAAGGTATCATGAAATACCAATAAGTCATGTAACCTATTGCCCCATCACTTGGTTCAACAGGGACATAAAACGTCTTCAAAGCAAGAAAACTAAACAAAATGAAAAGTAATGAAAAAATTACTGAAGAAATAGTAACTGTTAGAAGGTTATTTTTCTGCATTTTGAATGCCCAGTAAATTAAATCAGCAGCTAAACCGTACATAATATAAATAGCCCCCCATGCGACAGCAAACCAAGGAGATTTCAAACTTTGGTTCATTTGCCACTCAAAATAATATTCAACAGGTATTCCTATCAAACCATTAAGTCCAAAAGCGAACAATCCAAACCAATTTACTCCAAATTTCTCATAGAACAAATAAAGTATTAAGGTATAGAATAGAAGAGCAAAGTAGGAATAATAGTAACCCATTTTATTATCAAATAAATACACATCAAAAGCAAATGAAAAGAAGAATGTTAGGATGCCTATTACTACGAAGCAAAGCGTTGCCCACCCAACTGTTTTCCAGGTCCATCTTTTAAAAGGATATGATCGAATTTCTTGAATACCCATTAATTCTTCCCACACTATTATTAAAACTTGAAAATTATAAACCTATAGTTATTAAGTAAGGATAATAAACTATTACTAATGAAATTAATTGAAGGATGAGTTGATTTAATTGACACAAGTATTTGAAATATTACGAAAATATATGCTAGTAGATGGATATGATTTAGTTTTAGATCTGGAAAGAAGTACACCATTTCATGTTTATGATAGAAATTCTTCTGATAGGTATTTGGACTTTTTTAGCTTCTTTGCGTCAGCCCCATTAGGGTGTAATCATCCAAAAATTGCTACGAAGGAATTTACTGATAAGATTGGAAAAATAGCTATAAATAAGCCAGCAAATTCTGATATTTATACAGAAGAGATGGCTGATTTTGTAGAAACCTTTGGGAATTATTGTATGAAAGATTTCAAACACTTGTTTCTTATTTCCGGTGGGGCATTAGGTGTTGAGAATGCATTAAAAACAGCGTTTGATTGGAAAGTACGAAAGAATTTTGCTGCTGGTGAAATAAAAGAATTAGGACACCAAGTAATTCATTTCAAAAACGCATTCCATGGACGATCAGGTTATACTTTATCATTAACAAATACCTTTGACCCCAGAAAAACAGACTTTTTCCCCAAATTCAATTGGCCAAGAATAAGTTCGCCATTTATGACTTTTCCCTTGGAAAAACACTTGGATGAAATTAAACAACGTGAAGAGCAATCACTTCAAGAAATAGATGATGTTGTATCGACCAAAGGTAATGATACTGCAGCTTTGATTATCGAACCTATCCAAGGAGAAGGTGGTGACAACCATTTTCGTAAAGAATTCTTCCAAGCGTTGCGAAAGATTTGTGACCAAAATGACATTATGATGATCTTTGATGAAGTTCAAACTGGCATAGGTCTTACTGGAAAGCTGTGGGCATACGAGCATTTTGTCAAACCTGACATTGTTTCATTTGGTAAGAAGGTTCAAGTTTGCGGTATAATGGTCAATGAGCGTGTAGATGAAGTTGAAAACAATGTTTTTCATGAATCGAGTAGGATCAATTCAACTTGGGGTGGAAATTTAGTGGATATGGTTCGAGCAACTAAATATCTGCAAATAATTGAAGAGGATAACCTTGTAGCAAATGCTCAAAAGATTGGTGAATATTTGTTAAGAGGTTTAAGTAACCTCGTTGAGGATTCACAAGGATTACTAACGAACGCTCGTGGGAGAGGATTAATGTGTGCTTTTGATCTTCCAACAACAGATTTACGAAATAAGTTTAGAAAGGAATTATACAAGAATAAAATTCTGATTTTAGCTTCTGGTGCTAAATCAATTAGATTTAGACCGCCACTTTGTATGGATGAAGAGCATATAGATGAAGGTTTAGCAATTTTCTCAGAATGTTGTAAGCTGGTAAAATAAGTTTAGTAAGACAAACTTATTTTTTTCTTTTTTTTACTGATTAATTTACCATATAAAATAGCACATTACTAACATCTTTTGATAATGAATGTAGAAAATTAGCTGCTTAAATAGCTAGAATTAAAGTCCATTGTGGATTGGATTAGAGACCCAATTGTGAGTGAGGATAACAATTGGATTTGAGTAAGATGTATAAGAGTTATATTGCAGAAGAAGATTCACTGATTGATTGGCGAAGAGAAGCATCTGAAGAAGCAAAAACAAAACGATTTTGCCCTAATTGCTTTCAACTTGTAACATTGCAGCTAAGAGAGCACAAATACTATCAGAATTTCTATGCTTGTCCAAATTGTGGAGAAACACTCTTTTCAAAAGGCACTTTCAGATTGGGAAGCTCCAGTGGATATTCTCGAAACTGGTACAGAATGAGGCGATTAGAAGGGTAATTCCTTCTGTCACCTTTTTCATGATTATCAATCTTTTATCCATAAAATTTTCTACTATTATCCCAATAGATCTTCCTTAAGACTGTCTGAGGTAAATCCAAACCATTGATAACAGTGTGATTGTTATTTTCTGCATCTTCAATTGGTAAGGGGAAATCTCTAACAGCTGTTTCAAATAAAGTCTGTAATGATAAATATCGTAAATAATAATATCCTGGAATAGGTTCACGGTCAGTTCGACCAGTTACAATATCTGTTCCAAAGAAGATCCTATCTTGATATTGGGTGAAAAACTCTGCAACATCTTCAGGGTGATATGAGAACTCCCGAGCCATCCACTTTGCAGATGAAGTATCAACAAATAAATTTGGGTATTTATCAAACCATTTTCCCAATCTATCAAGATGCTCTGGCTGACCAGCCATATGAGCAGATTGTATTTTCAAATTTGGATGTCTTGCTATAATATTTTCTAATTCTTCCATATGTTGGTCTTTTGTACCATAATAGCTTTCAGGTTGATAACGCAATTGATAGAAGATATCAGGATCAGATACATGAATTAATAAAATCAAGCCCAAATCTTCCATTCGTTTGAAAACAGGCTCGAATTTTGGATCATCAATTCGAAAATTATCTACCTTTACGTTATGTTGATCTTCAACATACTTTCGCCAGCGAGGAGCATACCAGAACTTAACAATAGGATAGTTTGATTTATGAATAGATTCAACATCATCAAGTACAGCTGTAAGATCACTTTGAAAGAAATTTTGGGAATTTATGAATCGAGCAAAAACAAACGTATCAGGAAAAACCTCTTCATAAACAGACTGTTTCTCTCTAACAATAGCAGTGAATTTTTCAACTTTATATTCTGAGGCATATTTTACGAACACTTTAGTGTCATCAATTTGATATAAATGTACATGAGCATCCCATTTTGGGCCAGAATATTTGAAATGTACGTGATCAAAATTATTGTCATTGTTTTCTCCAGCGTTCTCAACCATAGTATAAATTGCCTCACCTTTTAGTCAAATGTTTCAGTATTTGATTTTTTGCAATAGTTTGTGAATGAATTAAATCATTAATTGAAAGTTAAAAGAAAGATTTTTTTCTCTCACTTTTTTTCAATCAAAACGAAAAAGAAGTGAGAGGGAATCTCGCAACCTCTCACGTTTTGAGTTATTTTAATGGGTTAAAAAACCAGTTTTTTTGATGACACTACTTACTTTTGTTACATGTTAAGTATAATAGCTCTATTATTGTATTAAAGCGTTTTAGAAAAGCATTTCAATGTATCTAGTAATTTCCATCGATTGATTTAGTAAAATCGTCCGCTTTTTTTGTCGGTTAAAAAACCATTTTTGTATGACAATTATACTATCATGTTAAAGGGCGAAATGCTTTTTTGTAATGATGAATTTACTTGATAGGGGTCCCAATTAAATGGGTTATCGGATGTGATTAAATGACAAATAGAACAGCTCATGTATCTATAGGTTTTATATTAGCAGCTGCATATGTACCAGTTGATTTTCTGGTTATTAACAGCAGATTTGGTCTCACTTTAAAGGAAACTTGGATCTTTTGGGTTATAGGACTTCTATTAGGAATTCTTGGTTCAGAAGGGCCTGATTTCGATCAATTATATGGATTCATGTCTCATAGAGATATTATTACTCATTCTGCAATTTATCCCGGTGCAATATTCGCTGTTGCTATGTGGCTTCGTGTCACAGGTGATGAAACAACGGATTATATTTTAATCAGCTCTTTTATTCCCTTCTTACTAGGGTATAGCTCTCACTTATTGTTAGATTATTTCCCCAATATTGATGTGCGGAAATTACGAGATGGTGAATTTCGAATTAAAGAGAAGAAAGGCACCTTTTTGATGCACGTTCCTTTCATCTATAAAAGTAATGATGGAAAAGAAAGGCGAACTCTTAACGTTAAAAATACTGAACGATGGTTGTTAGCTAATTCGTTTTTATGTCTAGCAATGGCTGTTTTGTTAGCATTAGCAAGATATTATACTAATATTTCATTGCCTTTTTAAGATAGGAAAGGCAATCTCTTTTTTCATATCGTTAATATTTTACCTTTTGTTTTTACTCCTTTCGAGTCATCGATTTCTATTACGGCAATTGCTACATTACCGTGAGCAAATGGTCCGGGATTAATACATAATGTCTTTTCAATCTTGCTTATGCTTTCTGATTCATGAATATGACCACAGAGGATAATTTCAGGTTGGTAATCTTCTACGAATTTTCGTACAGAGCTACTTCCCACATGTTCACCAGCTCTAGTAATATCAGCTTCGGAGTCAAGTGGAGGTGCATGTGAAATGAATATTAATGGATCATCAGTATTTTTCATTGCTAT
>JAEORJ010000221.1 GCA_016840945.1 Candidatus Gerdarchaeota archaeon | reverse complement strand
AGACACAACAAGCGAGAATTGTAGAAATAGCGTGTGCAATAGGTGCTGCTTGTCATTCAGCTCACGGAGATCATCTTCTACACTGGTTAAAAGAAAAATATGGAAACGTTCCAATCAATTTTGGTAACAATATAGCAGTTGAAATGCCAATGACTAGATTGATTATAGGAATGAAACCTCAAAATTTAGAGGATTTAGAGACGGCAATGCAATGGGTGCAATATACAATTACTCATCTTCTTGCCTCGGGACATACAGGTCAAGAGTCTAATAATTTAGATTATGAATCAAAAGCATTCTTGGCTGGACTAGCTGATGCTGTAGGGATGGAAATTAGTGATGCTGTACAAATGTGTGCTTATGGATATCCTATTGGTGATCCTAATGTCCCAATTGTAGAGTTAGGTATGGGAACAATGGATGTTGAGAATAAAGCAACTGTTTTAATGGTAGGTCATAATGTCGCGCCTGGAGTAGAATTAGTTGATTATCTCAGAGAAAAGGGTTATGAAAATAAAGTAGATGTAGGTGCGATATGTTGTACTGCTCATGATTTAACTCGTTATTATAGTGGTGCAAAAATTGTTGGTTCAATTTCAAGACAATTACATTATATACGTTCTGGATTAGCAGATGTCGTTATGGTTGATGAACAATGTGTAAATTTAAGAAATTTAGAACAAGCTCAATTAGTAGGAGCTCCATTCATAGCAACTAATGAAAAAAATATGTGTGGATTACCGGATAGAACAAATGATCCAGTTGAGGCTATCGTTAATGATTTAGTCAGCTATAAAATGCCTGGAGTTCTAATTTTAGACCCAATTAAAGCAGGAGCTGTTGCTGCAGAAACAGCAATTAAAGTAAAACCAATAAGAGCTGGAAAAAGTGCAGTTCCCGATGCCAAAGGCTGCCAAGATATGGCTATGAACTGTAATGGATGTGGAAATTGTCAAAGAAACTGTCCGAATGATTTGCCACTTGTTGAAGCTGTTAAATTAGCTAAAGATGCTGATTTTTCATTATTAGCAAGTATATTTGATGAATGTGTAGGATGTGGTAGATGTGAAGTGGATTGTATGAAGGGTGTTTCACCTTTAACACTTATAATGCATGCTGCAAGAGATCAAATAAAGAATGAAAAATATAACTGCCGAACTGGGCGTGGTCCCATTCAGGATACTGAAATTAGAAATGTAGGCGCCCCAATTGTGTTAGGGGAGATTCCGGGTATAGTTGCTATTATAGGATGTGCTAATTATGCTCATGAGATCCAAGAATTATATAAAATGGCAGAAGAATTCCTAAATAGAAAATATATTGTTGTTGTTTCTGGTTGCGGTGCGATGGATATTGGTCTAGTAAAAGACGAAGAAGGAAAAACCCTTTATGATAGATTCCCTGGTGATTTTGACAGGGGTGGATTAGTTAATGTTGGATCCTGTGTTGCAAATCCACACATTGTGGGTGCTGCATGTAAAGTTGCAAATATATTTGCTCGACGACCTTTAAGAGGAAATTTTGAAGAAATTGCTGACTATATTCTTAACCGTGTTGGTGCTGTTGGTGTTGCTTGGGGTGCTTATTCTCAGAAGGCTGCAAGTATCGCAAGTATGGCAAATGGTTTAGGTGTTCCCGCCGTAATAGGACCTCATTGTGCAGAGTATAGAAGAATGTATCTAGGTAAAAGTTATGAAGAAGATAGTTGGGAAGTATATAATGCAAGAGATGGTTCTAAGGGTCATTTAATTGGACCAGGTCCAGAACATTTATTAACAACAGCGGAATCAATTGAACAAGCTATTTGTTTAGTTGCAAAATTAGCTTTACGCCCTGCTGATAATTCAAAAGGGAGGATGATTAAATTATCTCATTGGATTGACTTGGAAAGAAAATATAAAGGAGTTCAATTTCCAAATGATTTGGAGAAATTTGTTAGGGTTGAAGCTGATATCCCAATTAGCATGAAAGATGAAATAATGGCATATTTGAAAGAAAAAGGATGGAAGCCAAAAGAAATTGTAGATCCAACCTTGCTCGAAAGAATGTGCAGAACCTAAGTTTTATCCTATTTTTTTTATTTTTCTTTTAGTTTTATTTACTATTAAATTCATAATATTATAATTAGTTCTTTAATTCCTAAATTTCATAGTAATAATATCATTTTCTATAATTGTGAGAATAAATGGATAAAAAAGATAAAAATCTTTTAAAATTATCAAAATTATTGGAACACTGGGCAGAACATAACGAATCTCATAAAGAAGGTTTCTTAAAATGGCGTGATATAGCTGAGGATTATGGTTTAAAAAACATTGTGGAAAATTTGAATAAAGCAATTGAGATGATGAACAAGAGCACTGAATTTTTGTTGAAAGCTCATAAAGAATCAATGAGAAATATTAATGATGATCAATAATAGTATTAAAAAATCATAAAAAGAGATTAATTAGAGGTAATAATTGTTCCTTAAAATAATCAACTTTTTCATAGACCAACTCGGGATTTTCTGAAAGAATCCATAAGAACACGGGGATTTGTAGTTCTGAATATTCAAAAAGTTTTTCTCCTCGAATTGTAAAGCCATTTAATGGAAAATCAAGAGACATTATCTTTTCTCTTATCAAACCAATTGAACTGTGAAAGTTTGAGAGCGCTTGCATGATTAACGCCGTGTTATTTACCAGCATTTCATCAATACTCGTTTTAGTATAATTTCCAAAAATCAAACCATCCATAGAGATCAAGCTTGCTGCTTTTGCTTCAATTGTTCTGGTAAAGTCTTCAAGAATATTTTCAACGATTTCTGATGTTTCTGAGATTTTTTTTAATGCAATGCTAAACATTTGCATTATTGACTCTTTTTGGAATATGGTAGTGTCGCAATAATCAATTGATATGTTTGCAAATTCTTTTGCTACAAGATCCAATTTATTGACAATTTCGGTTTTGTTTTTTTGCCATTGTAAAGTTTTTCTAATATCTGGATCACTTTTATTTAAAACAGCTAAAATTGGAGGATGTTCCTCTAAATCCTTTAAAACATTTAAAGTTTGCCTGAAATACTCCGCAGCTTCATCAAACCTAGTAGGATCTTGTGTATCAACAACATATAACATTAAATCAACTTCTGTAAAAAATACTTCAGGTTTTACGAAATAATATTTATCTCTATATTGCACCTGACCTCCTAAATCCCATGATATAATAGGAAATCCAAAAAAATCTAATTTCTCCCTCTGAACTCCCTTAGTAGGTAAGAGAGATTTAATAATAGAAAATTTATCTTGAATGACTGCGAGAATTGAAGTTTTTCCTCCATTATCCAATCCAATTAACAAGAGTTTTTTCTGTTCTTTTATTTGTTCCTTTATCACTTTCTCCAGAACTTTAGCAATCTTAATCCATTTCGCAAAAACTTGATAAGACAAACCTTCTATTTCAGGAGGATTATCAGGATTTAAGCTTGCTAAATCTCCAATAGTTCGGATATTTTTTTCAACAAGTTTTTCTGAATTAATGGAATCTACACCGATTAATGAATCGGATTTGAGATTTAAAATCGCTGGAAGTTCATCTGGGATGACAACATTACGTTTAAAAAAATCTTT
>JAEORJ010000220.1 GCA_016840945.1 Candidatus Gerdarchaeota archaeon | reverse complement strand
TATATTGTAAAGATTAGTGAAGGAGCAACACTAAAATCTTAATGAAAGAATTCAATAAGAAAAATCTAATCCTAATATTTAAACATTAATGGTGTTTAGATTGAAAGATATAGGTTTGACAAAAGACAGTGAAAAAAATATTGATTTTCAAATAATAAGCAAAGTAAAACTGTCTAGCAATCAAATTTCTAATGACACAATTTCTAAAGAAGATTTTCAATTAATATTCCTTAGCCTTAATCAATTACCTTTCTGGAATCAACTTAGACAAGAAATCTTTGAAATTATTGAAGAGAGATTTATCAAACAAGTGATTGAAAAAGGATTCAAAAAATCAGAACATAAATTGATTATTCAAGATAATTATAGTGAATTCTCAGAATTCTTTCAGAGAAAATTACGATATTTCTTAACTGAATTGGTAAAGCAAGGGAAATTAAATCATCTAATAGATGAATTCAATTTAGAAATAAAAAAAGAAATCACTTTCAATATAGACAATTATAAGAAGAAGAAACAGAAGTTTTCTAGAAAAGATAATTTAATTAAAATTATCAATAAACAACTTGAGCAGATAATACTCAAAAAATTCTCTTATGATACTGCCAAATTTTTACTAATGGAAAATTCATTTTTAGAGGTTTTTGCAAATTTTATTGATGAATTTATTTATTACCTTTTAGTGTTCTAATAGTATAGAAATTACTAAGATGATTACATATGAAAGATGAAATGTACAAATCCCTAGCAAAATATTATGACAAAATTTACTGTTGGAAAGAATATAGAAAAGAAGTTAATGAATTAAAGGAATTAATCAAACAACATAAGAAATCTTCAGGCAATGAGTTATTAGATGTTGGCTGTGGAACGGGTAATCATATACAGTATTTGATGGATGAATACAATTGTACTGGAGTAGATTTAAACCAAGGAGTATTAGATGTTGCTAGAGAAAAATTACCTTCTGTAAAATTCATACAAAGTGATATGACTAAATTAAATTTAGGTAAAAAATATGATATCATAGTTTGTTTATTCAGTGCTATTGGGTATATCACTGAAAAAGAGAAGGTAAAGAAAACACTAATAGGTTTTTCAAATCATCTAAAAGATGGTGGAATAGTTCTAATTGAACCTTGGTTGACAATAGATATGTATAAAGCTGGTTCTCCACATATGACTATTTATGAAAATAAAGATTTGAAAATCGCTAGAGCAAATATTTCTGAGCAAGATGGTGATAGGTCCATTTTCGATATGCATTATCTTATCGCTGAAAGAGATAAATCTGTTCTGCATTTTGTTGATAGACATGAAATGATCATGCTACCTCATGAATTATTACTTGGTTATATGAAAGAAGCAGGCTTAAATGCTTGGAAATATTCTGAAGGTATTTTTGAAAGCAGAGGTCTATTGATTGGTATTAAGAAATGATTGAGTTTGCTAAGCAATCATTTCTTGTGCATTTATTTTGCTATTTTGTGGTCTTTATATTCCCAAAAATATACTCATTATTAAATGAGTCAGGGATCTTAGATGGCATCAGAATCACAAAACCCAATTAGTAATGAAATAAGAATTAACATTAGAGAAGATATAACCTATTATCTTAATGGGCAATTAAAATTACGAGTGACAACTACTGAAGTTGAACAAAATAAAACATAGTTCTTAAAGTTATTTTTTTTTATTTTTATCTTTATCTTTTTTTGAATTACTTGCAATTAAATATACCAATCTCGAATGAGTATCAAAGAATTATAAAAAAATGATAAAGTAGGAAAAAACCTACCTTTTACATATAATCTTCTAAACCAAATGCTTCATCCATAAGTTCCTTTAAACGAGCACAAAATCGAACTGCTGGACCACCATCTACAATATCATGATCAAATTCTGCTGTTAAATGCATTATTTCTCTAGGAACAAGTTCGTCTTCTACATAAACTGGTTTCTTAATTATCGCACCTAAAGCGAATGTTGTTGCATGAGCTGTTTTTGGAATAGCCCAACCAATCAGTCCTTTACCAAACATTCCCATAGAGGTGACTCCACATGTACCGATATGTTTCTTAATATTTTTAGGATTCGTCATAACAAAATGCCAGACTAATCGACGGATAAATTTAGGAAATTTCATAATAGTCAATTGATTCTGCTTTATTTTTTCTTCTTTTCCTCTTTGGTCATCATCATGTGCTTGAGCAGATCGGATTTCGTCATGTATTTCTCTAAAGCTTTTATTTTGGGCAGAACGAATTATATAAGCAATAGGGTGCTTAACTCCATCAATAACTTTCTCGACGATACATTTTATATCGACATCTTGAAACTGAATCATTTTTGTTCTTCCCTTTCTAAAAGTAATCAGTTCAGGGAATTCAGATACTGCTTGGGCAATACATTTCATACACCAAGAAGTAAAGGATAATCTTTCACCTGTTTTTTCAAGTTGTTTTGATATAATATTGGTAGTTTTTGTAACATCCATTTCCATAATACCAATAATGTGTTTATAACGAGAACTTTGGTCTAATAGCTCAGCAATCATTTGTCGTCTTTTATTGAACTTTAGTACTTTATATTGCCCGAAATCTTTCATTTTTGTCACTTAAATTTCCGTTTTTTAGCTGATAATATTACAAACAAATATTGCTTTTTATAAATAATGACTAGTAAATATAGTTTATGTTAAATTTTTAGTTCTTTAATCACAAAAAAGTATTAATCTACTATTAGTAAATATTTTATAAGCTAGTATCCCAATAATAAATATGGGGTAGAGAAATGAATTTGGAAAATACCAAACGAGATTTGCGAACAGCAAATAGTATTGATTCTAGTGGGAGCCAAACTTCTGATGGATTAGTTATCTCTATAATTCTTGCGATAATTGCTTCTGGTCTATTAACACTTCTTATTATTATGATTCCAGAATATCCATTCAGTTCAATTAATCCAGAGGTTAATACAATTTATGATAATTTCTTTTATGATATTAGATATTATAATTATTCTACTTATATTTATGGAAGAATATTTCCTTCAATTGGCTATTATATAATTATGCCGCCAACATTAATTTTGTTTATAATTTCAGGAACTGGATTATTAATTAAAGATCAAAAACAAACAAAAAGGCTAATCTTTACAAATTGGGTGTTATATTTAGTTCCGATGATAACGGGGATTGTACAATATTATTTAGGTCAAGAGAGCTATTCCAATCATAGCTATTATTGGCGAGAAATAGCTCAACCTTTGGGATTTTATCCTCTATATTTGAATTTAATTATCCAGACTTTATTATTAATAGATGGCAATAATTTCCGAGGTTGGACAGGATTTGATTTAAAAAACAACCAAAGTAATAAATTTATCAGTAAACAAGTCAGAATAGCTTTAACTATTTTATTCATCTTATTTTATTTACCAGTAGCATCAGTTCCAATTTTATGGATAGCTGCAGCGTTTGATAATAATACAATGTTTATGGTAATGTGGTCTTGTGTTGGACCATATTTAGGTTTGTTCATCTTTGCTTTGTTTCCAGTTTATATTAGTCGAAGTCCTAAAAAGAAAATCATGCAACTGGTTTCACAAGGAGAATTTTCCATTCCAGCAATTGCTTATAATCTTAAATTAAAAGAAATCAATGTTCAGACGATAATTAAGGAAAAAATAGCTTCGGGAGAAATTTTTGGTAACCTTTCCGTTGATGGATTGAATATACTTGTAAAAGATCCAAAATTGCTTTTCACTTCAGAAAAAGAAGAGGATGTTTCATCAAGAGTAGAAGATTTGATGGAACCAAAGAACGAAATAGGTTTTTGGATTTCAATAGGATTAACTATTATTTCTGTTGGTGTTTTTACATTATTAATTGTAATGGTGCCAATTTTAGAAGTAAGAACGATTACTCCAGCAGAATTATCTGGAGATAATTATTTCTATAGCTGGGAATATAATCCATATTCTGGGGCGACTTATCAATTAAGCAATATTGAGCCTAGCTCTGGGTTTTATATTTTCGCACCTATAGGAGCTATTACCTTATTGATTTCAGGTTTTGGTTTACCTGTGAGTGATAAGAACCAATTAAGGAAATTAATTCTTATTAACTGTGGATTATACATTATCCCAATAATAGCTACTGTTTATATCACAACCCAAATATTAGGAAGTTCATATACATATGGAACTTATGTTCATCCAAGATATATTACAAGAGGTCTTGAATATGGTTCTTTCTTGAGCCTATTCTATTTCACACCTTATATTTTTATACAAGGTTCAATGTTTAATGAGAAAACAACTTTTCTTGAATGGTCTGGTTTTACTAGAAAACGTGATGGTATGAAACAAACATTAAAAGTTGGTAGAATTATCAATACTATCTTCTTCCTTTTAATTTTCCTTTGGATGTGGTTCTATGTTTTTGCATTAATGATCTTCGATAATAGATATAGTTTGATGATGACACATCTTTCTTTATTGATAGCTTTGTTTGTTTGGTGGTTCTTTGGTGAAATATCCAGATTAAATACCCAGAATACTAAACAAACCAAGATCATTACTGGTATCACTAAAATGAATATTACTGATTTACAAGGACTATCTTCAAGAATAAATATCCCATTAGAACAAATACAAACGATAGTTTATAATAAATCTAAAAGAAATCCTTCTCTTGGTTCTTTGTCAGCTGATGGCTTGAGTATTATTCCTTGGAATAGGAATGATAAATTAATTTGTAAAAAATGCGATTTTCTCAATGAATCAGATTCTAAATATTGTTCTAATTGTGGATTAAAATTCGATGAAGAATTAGAAGCACTAAAGATAGAAAATAGCACAAAGGACTTGGAGAATAAACAATTAATAAGAATACCAAAAAGAAAACTCTTTGGTATTTTATCATTTGTAATAGCAATAATAGCAATGGTTTGTTACATCTTTATTTTGACTAGTTGGGTAAAAACCTTCTTCCTACTATTCATTATCTTAATTTTATTATATGCAGGCATTGTTTTTGGTATTTCATCTTCACAATCAGCATATGGTATAATAGGTTATGTGGTTAATTCATTAAGTACAATCACAGTAGTTATTTGCATATTTCTTATTATTGCTAATATTGCATAGGAAAGAAAAGAAGAGATATTATACTGGATATTTTAATGGAAAAAGATCATATATTGTATCTTCTTCATAGTACTCACCATCTAAGGGATAAACTGCTTCTTCAGTCCAAATTAAATCAGACCAATAATTCCCATGTTTAGTGGAAATATCATACCATCTTGAATAGCCATTTCTGTCATGTGCTTGACTTGATTGACCACTTTCAGGAATTAGTAAATTATTAAAGAAATTATTGTGATGAAAAACACCAGTATTATAATCTGATAAAATGCCATATTGTAAATTAAACATTAAATTATTATAGAGAACTAAAAGAGATGTTGAATGGCTTATTGCGATTCCTATCGTATTAGAAAAGATATTATTTTGGGTTATGTTTATATTTTCCAGATTATTACAAAAAATGCCACGGTTAAATGAACTTATATTATTTTTATTTATAATTTGGTTATTAGAATGGATTAAATAAATTCCATATGAGCTTTGTCTATTGTTATTTCCTTGTATTTTATTGTTAATAATAGAAATATTATCAATATTATAGTTAGAATGTATGCCATAACTTGAAGTAACTCCATCAAGAAAAATAGTGTTATTCTCAATTTGAGTATAACTGGAAACGATATCCTCAAGATAAATCCCTTGACTAACACCTGTAATTGTGCAATTAATTATAATGAAATTTTTTGATACATCAGTAATAAAAATACCAAATTCTTTAGAACTACTAATCACTAGATTTTCAATTCGGAAAGGATTTTCAAAAGTTCCTTCCCCAGGAAAATTATATCTTAAAGTAAAATCATTATTACTTCTTATTACTATTACTCCATCACTATAATTTGAATAAATATTTCCCCAAACAACTAATCCCACAGGTATACCTACAATTGCTG
>JAEORJ010000219.1 GCA_016840945.1 Candidatus Gerdarchaeota archaeon | reverse complement strand
TATTGACATAAGTTTGAATTACTTCAGCAACAAAGATTTGTCTGTGTTCAATTGAAAATTCCTTGATCACTTTACATTCAATATTCACAGGACATTCCTTTATCATTGGAGCAGTTTCTAATTCACCAAAAAAAACATCGAAAAGTTCTGATTTGTCCACATCTTTCCCTGATACAGTACCACAATAATCCATTTTTGATATAAGTTTAGTATTTGGGATGTTTAAGCTAAACGTTTGATGTTCTAAAATACCAATATTAGTATAGTGGGTATTTCCTGATGAAATACAAATAATAGCAGGTTTTATTCCAAGTATACAAACATCACCTAATAGTTCAAAATTAGGCTTACCGTGAACTAACGAACCAGCTAAAATCATTGGTACGGGATAAATTAATGGTGTTTTACCTAGCTTAATTTTATTACTGGAATTATTATTGTATAATTCATCAATAATTGCAGCAAACCAACTTTTAAATGGATCTTTAAGGTTTATCTTTTCTAATCCACCCTCATCTAATAATTTCTTCATGTAATATCTGGCAACAACTAAATCATTGCTATCTTTATATCGATATTCCTCTGGACTCTCAAGATACAAATGAAATGGATAATTATATGAGAAAGGCAATTGTAGCATTTCATTTTGAGAGAAGGATGTTAATAATAACGCTGAAAGTATTGCTTGATGGGTAAATGTGTAATAGAGGCCACTTTTTTCATAGTATTCTTTCATCCGTGGATCTTTGTACATTTTATTATAAGCTTCGCACCATTTTTGGATAAAGCCCACCTCAGGCCTAACGACCATAAAACCTGAATTGATATACGGTCGAAGTGTTTTCCCATCTACATGTGTTTTCATTGGGAAAATAAGATTACCTGAAACATTATATTCGTCATAAATCATTTTCCAAAACTTATCAAGCGGTTTGTCAAATTCAGAACCTATTAATGTGTGGTGAACTTGTTTATAACCAATTTTTTTATCTTCGGTTAATAGAAATTCTTTTGGTTCATTGATGAACACAATATTTGTGTCCAACCAAACCATTAATTCAGTTTTACCTTTTGCTTGTTTTTCTGCTTCCGCAGCAGCACTTACAAAAGCAATGAAAGGAAATTGTCGTTCTTCAGTAATTGAGTAATAGAAGATTTCAACTTTCAATTCTTCCATTTTTTTCTTAAAATCCACAGACATAGGTGGAGTATCTTTAGGGATAAATAACCAAATAGGTGCTTCAGCTAATACTCCTGTGTTCTCTCTAATACTACTAGCTAAAATTATTGATTCTGGGTCATTTGGGCCCGAAGACCAAGTAAATATTATCTTTTCCAATTAAATCACTCACTACTATATTGTTAAAAATTCGCATTTAACTAAGAATCTTTTCTTAAACATTTAAGAATTTTTTTAAAAATTCGAAATGGTGTTTTTTGTTCAATATTCATTTATAAATTAAACATTACAATCTTAAATCATTAAAAAACTTGTTAAATCAAATTTTCTCGACAAAAATGATTTCAGCAGGACATTCTGCTGCAGCTTGTTCAACTATGGAGAGATCATTATCGTTAAACTGACCAATTGAACGTTTAGAATTGGTTTCACCATTAATTATTTTTGAAATATAGTTATCATCTGGTTCAAAATGCTTTGGATCCAATGAGTAACAATTACCACATTTTATACAATCCATTCTTTCAATTCGTAGTCTGTATTTAGTCATAAACTTTCACAATAACAATTATTTCTTTAGTTAATAAATTATGGTATAGAAAAAAAGGAAAGAAGAAAAGGAGAATTAATTATTGAATTTTACAATGACTTCTTCTACATCATTACGATATTGTAATTTTTCTTCAATTTCTTCTTTAAGGTTATTAGCAAATTGATGGTCTTCTGGTAAATCAACAGTCACTGTTACTGTTTTCTTTTCATCTCCATCTATAGTGATGTCAGAAATCAAATTGGTTCGGATAACATCTAGACCAGTTAAAGGATTCATTACGTGCTGTAATCGTCTTTTTACCACTTCAACGGTTGTTGGTTCAGGTTTCTCTACAATACCATGCTTTTCTTCATAATTTCTAATAGCTTCTCTTAATGAAGAAACTGCTAATACTGAACAATGAGCCTTAATAGCAGGTAATCCACCTAATTCTTCAGAAGCTGTTTTCCAAGAAATCTGCTTAGCTTCATCTAGTGTTTTACCTTTAGCTAATTCTGTAATAATCGATCCAGTAGCGATATTTGATGCACAACCATAGCTTTTGAATTTTATATCAGTAATTTTCTTTGTTTTTTCATCAACCTTAATTGTTAGTTCAACCATATCGCCACATGCAGGACTCCCTTCAACAGCTTTACCATCTGGATCCTCTATTTCACCTACATTTCGTGGATTCTTAAAATGCTCTAATACTTTTTCACTATATACTAATTTCATTTTTTATCATCTCATTTCTTCTTTGTTAATGGACTAATTTCTCTTAATCTTTTAATTATTTCTGCTATTTTTACAACTACAATTTCAACTTCATCCATTTTGTTGAATCGTCCAAAAGTGAATCTTACTGAACCGTGTGCTTGTTCATGATCGCCACCAATTCCTAAGATAACATGGCTAGCTTCTAATGATCGGCTAAAACAAGCGGATCCTGTACTGACAGCTATTCCATTCATATCTAGATGTAGTGTTATTGATTCTCCTTCAACTGCGTGGAAAGTGATATTTGCATTTTGAGGAGTTCTTTTTATTTGATGGCCGTTGAGATCTGTATCTGGAACTT
Source organism: Candidatus Gerdarchaeota archaeon (assembly GCA_016840945.1). The sequence continues at coordinate 269 of JAEORJ010000219.1, read as the reverse complement.
CTTTAAGAATTTTTGTAATTAAATGATCTCTCATCTTCATAAGTCTGTCATTTTCTTCTTTTGTAACTAATTCAACAGCTTTTGCTAATCCAATTGCGCCAGCGATATTTTCTACACCTGCACGTAGATTAAATTCCTGAAATCCGCCATCCATCCATTTAACCAGCGGAGTTCCCTGACGGATATACAATCCGCCAACGCCTTTTGGACCATGGACGCGGCTGCTGGTGACAGTTGCCAGGTCTACCGGTATTACCGACATGTCCAAT
>JAEORJ010000218.1 GCA_016840945.1 Candidatus Gerdarchaeota archaeon | reverse complement strand
TCGATAGCATATACATTTAATTGTAAAGTTATTGGGGGATTATAATTATTAACTAGCTCAGGGTGGGAATCAAATTTTACTGATAAATTATAATCGAGTCTATTAATAGGATTGTCTAGCAAATTATTTGATATCACCAATAAATTGTTCACTGAGTTTTCTAGTAAAACCTCACCAGTGTTTTTTATCCTGAAAGGTATATGTTGAGTATTGTAAAACTGTATTGTTAGAACGTTAGTGATATCTTTTCCTACCCAAGAACCAATAGCTATTTCAGAATTTTTCATTTCACAACTATATTGGATGTCTTTTAGTTCTGCCTGTTCAGATTTAATTTGGGTATTAGTTTCACCATCAAAAATAACATAATCACTATTTTGAGTGCCTAATAAATCATAAGTTAATAATACAATATCATCGATACCATTTAAATCCAAATCAGAAATTAGACCATCTAAAGACCAAGTTGGAGTTTCAGCTATATACCTTAAAATAGGTACAGTAAAATCATCACTCAGGAAAGAAATTCTGCAATAGGCAGCATAAGTATTTGAGGTTTCAATTAGTGTACCAAAAAACACTAAACTAGATTCTTGTTGTGAATTTTGATTGATTTTTTTCAACCCATAAACACGAAAGATATTTGAACCAAAATCCAATTGTATTGTTTTCTTAAAAGTGAATGATCTACTACCAAAACGATTGAGGGTAATAGAAGTTAGTATGGTATTAACTTCAGTTGTATTAATACTACTAATAACAAAGACTATTTCTGATTCTTGCTCAAGCGTTTCTAAATGTAGTTCATTTTGGTTAATTGTTAACCAATCCAAACTAGTAGAATTTTCATATTTCAATAATGTCTGGTTGTATGTATATTCTGTTATGATGTGTTTTGTAGAATCAGAAGCATTTTCGCCAATAATATATAATTCAGCTATTTTGTCATTATCAACATCCATTGTGCAAAAATCTTTAACATTACTATAAACACCCGATGGTAGATTTATTGTCGATAAGTAATTAAGTTCTAATGAATCAACTGTAAAAACATCAAGCATGAATTCGTTTGATGTTATTATATGTTTCAAAGCAAAAATTATTGAGTGATTAGTTGAGCCATCAAAACTTGAAATTATATTTCTTGCTGACAAATATTCAGATTCTAAAATTGTCTCATTTGTAAAGAAATCTTGAATTTCTACCTGTGGGGTAATGAAAGCTTGATTTACAAATAAATATTGTAATAATCCGTGGGAATCTAACGTTGCATTTTTAATTGCTCCTATAGTCAGAAAACCGCCATTAAAATCATTAATAGGCGCTAATGAAATATAATCTTCAAAAACAAGTGATTGATTAAACATTCGTTGAGCTAAATATTCATTAATTGAAAATGAAACTTCAGAGTTATCAATTAACACATAATCATTTGTTTCTATATAATTTAAAGAATTCATAGTTATTTTTTGCCGAACAAAATAATTAGAGATTGTCGCAATTGACGTTGAGGTTATTAGCAATAAGCTTATTGTTAGAAAAGTAATTAATCCTTTTTTCATGATGATTCCTTCCTGAAAAATCTTAGCAGGGGAAAGCTAGGCTTTTCCCCTTCTTTTTTGTCGTTGTCCTAATAGTATTAGAGAACTTATCATAAACACACCAAATAATATTGAAAGCAATGGATAACCCATAACAGGTGAGTAATACGGATCACCAGTAGTAACAGGTTCAACACTATAAATTAACCTAAGACCACCTTCTCTTAGAGATTGTTCCATCCATAAGTAGTATTTTCCATCTGTTAATTTGATTGGATCGTACATTCTAACCTTAGCCACTAAATTCCAGTTTTCATCAAAAATATATAATGAAGCTAAAATGTCACCGTAAGCTAAACCTAAACTTAAATAGGCTTCACCTTCAGGAGAGATTAATTCCACTTCAACTAATTGTAATCTATATAGTGTATTGATTTTGAATATATAACTTGAAAATTCTGCGGAAGTAGAGATTTGGAGTGCGTAATCCCATCTTATTTTTATTGGATTATCACTTGCATCACCTCTAATTTCAATATGAAAGAATCCGCCTAAATTCTCTTGTGTTATTTTTATTATTGTATAGTTGCTTCCAGTTTTCAGTACAGAATAGGTAACTCCACTTGTTATTACAAAATTTATTTCAATTAATTGCTCAGATTCAATCCATAGGTAACCTATTTGTTCTTCTGTTGAGCCTAAACTATTAAATGCTGTGAAATTAAATCCAATATTTCTCGATGAATTATCTTCTGTAAAGAAAAACTCTTGTAATGTTCGTAAAACAGTGAAGGTAGCACCTATTGTTATATTATAAACCATAGTTGTTCCTACATTGAACAAAGTATCACTAGCTTCAATATAAAATGATATAATATCGCCTTCAAGCAAATTTGAAATTGTATCTATATAATAACCACTTATCTCAGTTGTAATTATTTTAAAATGCCATATTGGTTCTGTAGGACTGGTGAAAAGCTCGTCTGTCCAATACATATTGACTTGTTCGATTCCTGAAAAATCTCTTGGTTTAATTGTTAATTCAAGCTCGTAATTATCCGTTGAAACCTCAGATATAAATGTTGATACTGTTATTGAAGGAGGAGCTAAATCAATCATTATTTGCTGAGTTTTGATGACTTGATAATCCTGATTGTCTCCAGGAATCAATTCTGTCCAATCAACAGTAGCAATTAGATCAGTAAATTGCTCTCGAGAAATCTCTAAAGTCCATTGCTCTATTAATTGTGGTAAATTAATAGGATCTTCCCCAGTTAGTAAATCTTCTAGATAAACACATTTTCCATCAGTATAAGATGCAATCCATTGGAACTGATTTTCTATCATAGTATCTGTAACATCTGTTATTACAGTATTTATTTGAACATCTTTTTCTTTTAAGGTAGTAATCACATCTAATAATTGACTGTCATTATAATAAGTCCCAGTACTTTCAGTTCCGACAAGATGACCTGGATCGCAATCTTCATCACCAATCAGAATTGCTAATTTTGGAACATCAGTTCGCCAATCCCAATTCGTTATTAGATAAAAAGCATCCCCCCAAGGTTCAACAGCACCAGATGCATACAGTTCATTGATTAAATCATTAACTGCACCAAAATCATCAGTTAGTTCAACATAATTATTAATACTTGATGCAGGATATTCAGAGTATTTGCTCCAACCATACACAACCATTCCAATTCGCAACGATGATATTTGTTGAGTAAGACTATTAACAACAGCCAAAAATTCTTGTTTAACGGATTGAATTTCATTACTCATTGATCCACTTGAATCAAAGAGTAGTACAACATCAGCAGCATTACTACTTTCAACACCAGTAATATTCAATTCTGCTTCAATATTTACTACAACAGATTCACTTGGATTTATCAAACTAATAGTGTCATTTGTCGGGTAAGTAGGAGTAAATTTGAGGTAATCATTACTCAAAGTAAAATTAATTTCAACATCACTAACAGGATTTACGCCATTATTACTAAGATTTAATTCTCCTTTTATACCACCATATCTTCCTATTGATGTTCGGTTAGTTGTTAGAACTATTTCAAAATCATCTATGCCATTAGTATTTAGGGATTGATCAGAATCGCTAATCCTTCCATCAATAATTGGAAAATCACCAACATAGCCCAAAAATAAACTTAGAATCACTATTAAAAGTGGTCCCCAACTTCTTCTTATTTTCATTTCTATCATCCACCTTATTGCTCATTTTTGAGCTACCTCCTTATTCCAAACATTAGCTGAAGCTAATGATAATTGGATAATAAATTGTAGAATAAGTTATAAAAAGGTTATTTTATTCTTTTCAATTGATTTTTAGCTACACTTTTTTAATTAATAGGTCATCATCATCGTTATTTCAGTTCCATCAGGTAAGAACATTTTTTTCATCAAATTAGCAGTTAGACATGAATGCACTGGTAAAACATATAATAAATCACCAATTTTAATATCAGCAAAATAATTTCTCGGACAATGAACTATACCATGTTCTTGACTAAG
>JAEORJ010000217.1 GCA_016840945.1 Candidatus Gerdarchaeota archaeon | reverse complement strand
TGTATTAGGTGGCTACATCGAATAATGCCTATCTTTTTATGGGGATCATAATGTTGAATGTAAAATCCGATTCTAGAGCTTCCAACTTCACCAAATAAATCTCCAAATATATTCCAAATAGCATCTTCAAGAATTTTTTTGGGAATCTCTTTATCTGATTTAGTTAATATTTCAAATAGAAAATACCTTTGTCTTTCAAATTTAAAAGTATCATTTGAAAACTCATCTAATGGGAATGAAATTTCAGTGTAAAATTCATCATCATCTTTTATATTTGATTTTAATGGAATTTTTTCTTTCTTTTCGGAAACTTCAATTATTCCTGGTAAAACATAACCAGATTCAAGTTTTGATCTATTTAATATAATTCTCTCACTTAACATTTGTATTGATGATTTAATGGCTTTTTCAGATATCCCTAATAAACTTGCTAATGCTATAATAGCGCGTCTATCTCGTAGCATTAATGGATTTGAAACAGAAAATGTAAGTAAAAAGGGTGCTTTTCGATTCAAGATATTGTTCATAACTCGAGATACTGTTCTAAGAAAGAATGATCGATTTTTAGAATTCAATAATGGGTTACAATCAATTTCAAGAAATGTACCATTTTGTGATGCAACATTTGCTAATTCTTGAGTAATTATTTCTTTCATTTTTTCAAAAGGGATATGTAAAATATCAACTCTATTATCCTTAACAACCCATTGTGCAATTTTCGCTGATAATGTCTTTACACTTAATATTTCATATTTCCTTCTTTCTGAACCTAATAGATTTCTAATTTTACTTAAGTTATCATCAGAAATCTCTAATCTTGATACTAAATCTATTGAAATAACATCTTGTGGTAAATTCTGTTGTTCAATTCCTAATACAACTAACCCATTAATCTGTAATCTACTAGCAATCACTTCAAAATCCTTTAGATCTTTGTTGTTTTTAATTTCAACATGAGATTCATAAAAGGATTTCATTAATTAATCACTCTTTAAAAGTCCAAATTCCGCTAATACTGTTCTCTCCAAGTTTGGTTCTTGTTTATAAACTACAAATTTAATAGCAATATTAATAGTATTATCTTTTTCCTCTAAAACCAATCGCTCATTATAAGCTTCCTGTTTATCAAATCTAAAATAAAAACAATTATCATCACCATAATGGTTTTCAAATTCAGTAAAGAGATATTCTTTATCAAAATCTTGCATTTTTTCTGCATAATATTTAAAGATTAATTCTTTAGCTCGATTTTGAGAAATCTCAAACTCCAATAAGAACATCTCATTGCCAGCATGACCTGTAATTGGGATTTGAGTTATTTCAGTACTATTTCTAATCTCTTCAGGTATCAAATTTAATAAGGCTAATTTTACTTTCTCTACATCCTCAGTTGTATGGGCACTACAAGAATATCGAATATCTTTAATTTTATAATTTTTACCTACTATTGACACGTATAATTGCTCCAATGATATTTATCAAAATATAATTATTAAGATTATTTAAAAATGAAAAAAAGTAAGAAAGTAAAAAATTAGTTTACTAATTATTTACCATCGCCTTTATTTGATCTTATAGAAGGTCGGATTTTCTCAGAACCGGTACCTTTCTTACTTAATCCACGAGATTTCTTACCTGCACTTGTTAATCCTCTAAAGACTCTGTTTTTATTGGCAGGATTATTAACCCAATTAATTCTTTTATCCTTAATAATTGCTGGATGGTGTGGGTCAACTAAAATAACTTCAAACCATTTATATCGACCATCTTCTCCAACGGGATATGAATTTAACACTACCATATTTGGATATTTACGAGCCACACGTTCTTCAGAGATCCATCTGAAACTTTTTCCTGGTTGAATTTTTCTTACAGCTTGATTCTTTGTCTTTCTACCTTGACTTGGTCTACTTTTACGTAAACGAGTTCTTCTAATTCTAATTCTGACAAGAACATAACCAAGTTTTGCTCTATAACCTAGAGAACGTGCACGATCAATACGAGTTGGTTTATCGATTTTTACGATAACACTCTCTTTTCTCCAAGTAATAAACCGATTTCTTTGCAATTCCTTAAATCTAGGATCGTTTCGGTCTTTCCAAAATTCTTTAACATATTTGTACATTTTACTTTTCACCTTACCAATTCCGCTGTTGGGCGACATCCAGGTATAGGTTGTCTTAAGACTGAATTGTCTTCTGTGTTTTGTGAATCACATCTCTTTTTATTTCTTTCTAAGAGGTAGATAAATTAATATGTAATTCAAGCGAAGTGATTAATAATCGCTTTAAATAGCTATCTATGTGTGTTGACTATCAATGTCGAAAACCAAAGCTACTTTTATTGTCGCTGTTACTGCCATAATTGAAAATCTAGATGGTAATATACTATTGATTAAAAGGAATCCAAGAAGTGAATACCCCAATTGTTGGGAGGATGTTGGTGGTAGGTTGAAACAATCAGAATTACCTGAAGAAGGATTACTACGGGAAATTAAAGAAGAAACTGGTTTGGTAGATATTGAAATAATTAAACCATTAACCACATTTCATGTTTATAGAAACAATGTAAAAACTTCAGATAATGAATTAATCGGGATTGCTTATTGGAGTAGAACAAAATCACATAAAATTTCACTTTCCTCAGAACACACCAATTTTCAATGGGTAAAACCTGAAGAAGCTTTGGAAATAACTGACCATCCAGCGTTAAAGGAATACTTGCATATTTTCCTTGCTGAGAAACAGAATCTAGAACGCACAATTTATGTGGAGACTTTACAATGAATGAATCTATAGATGAAGGAAGATTTAGATTCTGTGTTGCAGCAGTAATTGAAAATATTAACAGTGAAAAAATTTTGTTGATTAAAAGGACTCCTGATAATCCCCCACCAGATATCTGGGACGTAGTTGGTGGGGCAGTAGAACAATTCGAAGATCCTTATCAAGCACTTTTTCGTGAAATAGAAGAAGAAACAGGAATAACCGATATTTCTATCATAAAAGCACTCAATGTATTTAGTAACATTCCTCCAAAGTATGGTGAACATGAAATGATTGGAGTGACCTTTTGGGTAAAAACAACTACAAGAGAAGTAAAGCTTTCAAATGAACATTTAGACTATAAGTGGTTAAAACCGCTAGATGCATTAAAACTTGCTGAACATCCGGTTATAGTTAGCATTATTCAGAAATTCATTAAAGAAAAATCTCGAGTAAAGAGTTAAACGTATAACTGAATTCTGTTCACTAATGACCATTTAGTTGATATTATGTGGACAGCATATCTAATAATGTGATTTAAATGAATGTATATTTAAAAGAAATTGATAAAGACAACTTTATCCAAGCAATTAAATTAACAGTTAAAGAGGATCAAAAGAATTTTGTAGCCTCAAATGCTATTAGTATTGCACAATCGAAATTCCATACTTTTCTCGAATGTTATGGAATTTTTTCTGATGATGAAATGGTTGGTTTTTCAGCAATAGGAAAAAATCCTGAAGATGGAACAATTTGGATTGTACGACATATGATAGGTGCAGATTACCAAGGTAAAGGATTAGGTAAAGCAGGATTAAAAGTTGTTATTAAACACCTTCAAGAGAAATTCAATTGTAATGAAATTTTCCTTGATGTAGAACAGAACAATATTATAGCTACTAACTTGTATAAAAAAGCTGGCTTTATAACCACAGGTGAATCTCATGGTGATAGTCCAGTTTACAAACTTGATTTAGAATTATATGATGAGAATTATTAAATTGTGGAGAGGGACATAGTCCTTTTTCTGTTTCAAGGATCACCAATGATGAACTCCTTTCACGGTATCAATCTACGCACTCAACCCGCTTCAGCCAGCACAAGCATATGAAGCCTATTTGAGCTTGCTTCCTCGACGATGAGTCGTTTCAACACTTAACAGGTACCTCAACAAAGGAATTACAACCCCTGTATCATAGTAAGCCTTTTGTTTTGCGTTTCTATTCTCAGAGCCCGGATTCCTCCAGACAGCTTTCGCTGTGTCGTCGTGCCAGGAAGAAAGGACCTTCCTCAGATGTTAACAAGAACACCCGAAAACCGTTTGATCCTCTCCAAATTTAATTATACATTTATCAGATAAATTCTTTTCTTTAGTTCAAGTATAAAATTAATTAATAAATATGAAAACAAACAATGTTAGTGAAATAGATGACAATTGAAGTAGAATTAAAATTTCCATTAGATAATCCCGAGGAATTTGAATCAATTTTAATTGAAAAAGGAGCTGAATTTGTTGAAATTGTGCAGCAGATGGATACTTATTTCAATCACCCCTCTAGAAATTATGCTTCTACTGATGAAGCTTTAAGAATTAGACAAGATGGTGAAAAAATCATTCTAACATATAAGGGACCAAAAATAGACCCATTATCGAAATCCAGGGTTGAGGAGGAAGTTGAATTTACAAATGCTGAGAATTTAACAGCTATATTGCTACAGCTAGGTTTTACAATTATAGGTAAAATTTCAAAAGAAAGAAAAATTTACCATTTAAATGATCTTGTTTTTTGTTTAGATTATTTCGATACAATAGGATATTTTTTGGAAGTTGAAAAAGTAATTCCTGATAAAACTAAATTCGATGAAACGAGAAATGAAATTATCAAGTTATTATCGCAATGGGGTATTAATACAAAAAATAATATTAGAAAATCGTATCTTGATTTAATAATGAAAATTAAGAAATAAATTAAATTTATTCTTGTTTAATACTATCAATATTTTGATTATATGTTTCTATTTCAGCTAATAATTTTAACGTCTCTAAAGCTTCTTTCTCTTCAACAACAGCCATTGCAAAACCAATATGGACTAAAACATAATCATTTATTTTAATTTCATCTTCAATTAATGTAGATTTCACTTGGCGTTTGATACCACCAAAGTCTACAAATATTGTATCATCATCTATAATTTCAATGACTTTTGCGGGGATTGCTAAACACATAATACATCTAATTGAAGAAGAAGGTGAAGCTAAATAAAAAACCTATTATTCATTTTATTATAGTAACTATTAGAAAAAGATATTATTTTAACATTAAATAACATCAATACTCTCAGTAATTAATTTCTAATCAGAAATTAAAAAACTAATTTTTTTTAGAGATAATTTTTATTTGAAAACAGCGATATTTTACATGGAGTAATTAATACTTGATTCCTGAAGACGTTAGAAGGTTAGAAATGGTAGATTTCCAGAAAAGGTCTTTGCGAACAAAAGCTGAAAATAAAAAGAAAGAAGCACATGAGAAATTTGAAGCTGGGGATATAAAAGGAGCTAAAATGGATTTAATTGATGCTAGACAATTGATACAAGAAGCATTAAAGAAAGTTAGGATTTTGGGTGAAAGGGGAATTAGTGAACGAACTATACAAGATGATATAGAAGCTTTGTGGAGAAGAATAATTGCTGAGGAAAGTTAGTAAACTTTAGATTCAAAAAAACACCACTGAATAAATTAACTTAAAAAGAAATTGATTTGTTCTAACCTCAGAAAAAAAGAAACTATGCAATTAATTCATATAGTACTATATTATGAGTTCTTTTTGAAAATAAATAGTTTAAACACTTATAGCTAAAATAAAACATAGTGATAGACGATGCCGCTCTCAATAAAAGTAAAGAAAGAATTAGGAGAAGAAGTTAGAGCTATCCTAGTTGAGAATGATTTATTGAATAGTGATTATCGTATTAAAAAAGAAACTAATTATTTAATAATACCAATTAAAAGAGAATTAGAAGAGAAGTTATTCGGTGACATTCTTAAAATTGATAATAAAGCAGAAATAATCAATAAGGATTTAGAGAGAGCTATCAAGGCACCAAATTCGCACGTTGAAATTCTTGAGTCAATTTTAACCCCTGAACAAATGGAACTTGTTCCAAGAAGTTTTGATACGATTGGTGATATTGTTATTGTAGAAATCCCAGAGGAAATTTGGGATAAAAAAACAAATATTGGTAAAGCATTTCTTGAAGCTTACTCTAGCATCAAATCAGTTTTTGTTAAATCAGGTAAAATTGAAGGTATTAACAGAATTCGACCAGTAGAGTTTCTAGTTGGCGAAAATAAAACAAGCACTATCTACAAAGAGCATGGGTGTCGATATAAGGTTGATATTGTTAAAGCTTATTTCAGCCCTCGATTAAGTGAAGAACATAATAGAATTGCTAAAAAAGCTTCAAATAATGAAATTATTGTTGACCTTTTTTGTGGTATAGGACCATTTGCTATTCCAATTGCTAAGAGAAATAATGTAATAATTCATGCAATAGATATCAATCCTGGTGCAATAGAATTATTAAATGAAAATATTAAATTGAATAAATTAATAGGAAAAATTATTCCATATTGTGGTGATTGTCGAAAAGTGGTTGAAGAGAATAAATTAGAAAACATAGCTGATAGAGTGATCATGAATTTACCGGGATATGCAATTGAATTCATAGATGTCGCTTGTAAAGTTCTGAAATCTTCTGGGGGAATTATTCATTTCTTTGAGTTTGTTGGTGGAGATGATCCTGAACAAACAATAATTGACGATTTATCTCGAGAAGTTGAAAGATTTGGTAGGAAAATCGAAAAAATACTAGAAGTACGTAAAGTTAGAATGTCAGCTCCGAGACAATGGCAGATGGTTGTTGATGCTTTGATAAAATGAAAAGATTAAGGTGAATAAAGCTTGATGGAAGTAGAAATTATATCATTTGGAAACGAATTGCTTAATGGTAAAACTTTGAATACTAACGCTCATTGGTTAGCTCAACAAATAACCAAACTTGGTGGTAAACTGACTAGAATAACTACAGTAAGTGATAGCATATCTATAATGACGAAAATAATATCAGAAGCATTAGAAAGAAAACCCAAAATAATACTAACAACGGGGGGTATGGGAACAACTTTTGATGATCTTGCTTTAGCTGCTTTAGCTAAAGCGACAAACAGAGAATTATATAAAAATCAAGAAGCAATTGATTTAATAAAAGAGCGCTTAGAGAATTTAAAGAACTTTAATGATATAGAATTAGAATTAAATGAAAATCGTTTGCGGATGGCTATGGTTCCTGTTGGTGCTACAGTGTTAAAAAATAGAGCTGGTTCAGCACCAGGAGTAATGATTAAAGAAAATGAAACTATGATTTTCTGTATGCCAGGTGTTCCGAGAGAAATGAAAGCTATTTTTGAGTTTGAAATTGTTAAATATTTTATTGTTGATCCTGAAGACAAATATTTTGAACAGGCAATAAAAATTAGATTTATACCAGAAGCAGAATTAGCTGAAGCTATAAGTAGTATTAGAGAGAAATATCCTAGAGTTTACATAAAAACTCATCCGCAAAGTGGCAGTTCAGGAGTAGAAGGCATATTAGTGGAAGTTCACATTTCTTGTAATTGTTCGGAAGAGGAAGGAAAGAAATTGTCCAAAATAAAGGATGAACTTATTACTATTATTAGTACGATGAAAGGTGCTAAAGGAGAAAAACCTATAATTATAACTGAATGATGATATTATTCTTGGAGAATAAATGAAATGTATACTGCTTTTTTTGTTGGAACAGCTGGCTCAGGTAAAAGCCAATTAACATCTGTGCTAAGTGAATATTTAATTCAAAATGAGATTAATTCTGCAACACTTAATATGGATCCAGGAGTTATAAGATTACCTTACTCGCCTGATATTGATGTTAGAGAATATATCAATATTGAAGAAATTATGACCGAATTTGAATTAGGACCAAATGGTGGATTAGTAGCTGCTGTCGATCTAATAACTTCACATGCAGCAGTTATTGTAGAGGATATTAAAGATTTATCACCAGATGTGTTATTAGTAGATACCCCAGGTCAAATGGAGTTATTTGCTTTTAGACCTACAGGAGTCATTGCAGCAACACAATTGGGTAGCGAACGTAATGCACTAGTTAATCTTATGGATGCAAATTTATGTAAAACACCTTATGGTTTGATTAATTCAATGGTATTATCATTAAGCGTTCAAATGAGATTTTTCTTCCCACAAATAAATCTCATTTCAAAAAGTGATTTAATTGAACCAGATATGCTTGAAAACCTTCAGGTATGGATTGAAGACATTTTTCAGCTTGAAGAAGCAATTAACATTTCTGTTGAAGGGGAGCAACGCGAAGTAGCTTTACTTTTGGCTAGAACTATAGATCAATTACAAATATTCCCTGAAACACTCGCTATTAGCTCAAAAGAAAATTACAATATTGATCTACTCTATGGTAAATTACAATTGATTTGGAAAGGTGGCGAGGATTTTCAAGTTGAGGATCGTGTAATAAAATAGAAATTGATTCAAATAAGCTAGTTTATGATTTCTATATCTAGCTTATTATTGATTCCTTTTAATTGATTAAAAACATCATGTTGGTGCCCATAACCAAGGACAACGACTATGTGTTTATGATTTGGTAAAATTTTAATAATCTCTTTGGTCATGTAGATATTTCGATCTTCTAATAATATTGCATAGAGTTTTGGAAAATTCAATCTAAAAATAGTTAATATTTCACCTAGAGCATCGTGATCTTTGAAAATTTCTAACACTTCATTTAGATTTATTTCTTCATCATCTGATATTTCTAAGTTATTGGTTATTTTCTCTTTCAAATTATTATTTCCAGAATGATCAATTGGTTTAGCAACAACTTTTCGTTCAAGTATTAATTCATCAATTAAACTTTGAAAATTTTGAGCTTCATCATGTGAAACTTCATCATCCATTACTTTGCTAATATCATGAATAGATTGATCGATAAGATAAATTTCAGCCCCAATTTCTTTAGCTGATTGATAAGCTATAAGCATTTCTTTCCCTGCATGAGAGCTATCAACTACTCCAGCCAATTTCTTCTCAAAAAATCCAATATCACCTAAAATTGGTGATAAATCATCAACAAACTCAAAAATCTCTGATTCAAGTTCATGTGAATTTGTAGCTTGTTCATCAGTTTCTTTCGAATTAATATCTTCTGAATTATTTAGCTCATTTTCATTTTCTAATAATCTCTCAAGGCGATATTCATCTATCTCTAAACAAACTGCATCAGGCTTCTTCTCTTTGATATAATTAGCAACTCTCACTTGACTTTCAATATCAATATGAGTTATACCTAGCAAAGATATTTTTACCAAGATAGATTACACGCCTTTATAGATCTGGATTTTTTATCATTGGAAGTAATTTTAATTCTTCTGACCAGACGGAAATTGCTTTAGCAATATGAATTACATCTATTTTTTTGTTTTTTGTTCGTATTGATTCAACCATTGACATAAAAAGTAATAGCGACATCTGTCTAGAAATGATGGAAGAATAATTTAGCACAAATTCATCTTTACCAAAATGAGTAATTATTACTGTAGTTATCCATCTTGAAACATAGCTCATAAGATCTAAACCATCTTTGGTAAAATCAATATTAACCCCTTCTTCATCAATGATTAATGGATTAATTTTTCTAAAGACTAATTTTTCAAAATCCTCTAAAATATAATCTAATTCTTCAGTTCCTACTCTGTTAATTCCTTTCTTTGCTCCATAAATTGCTCCAAAACCAAAAATAGCTGCAATAAATGGGCGAGCTCCACAGTTGATATGTTTTTTCAATGATTCAAATGCTTCTGGTAATTCATTTTCCCAAACAGCATAAGCAGTACTGCTAAGATGATCATGAGCAGTTTGATCATATGTCATTTTAGGAATTTTATTCCATATATTTGGATTATCAATAGAATAAAGCTCATGTAATATTTTTACTTTTAGAATATCAAATTTAAAAATTAAATTCCTAACAATATCATAACTAGTATCAATATCATCATTATTTACTTTCATCCGATTATCTAGACTACCAAAAGCTAAAGATCGTGAGATTAAAAGAATTGATGCTCTCATCTCGATTATTAATCTATTAAGATGTTTATCATGTAATTTACCTTCTTTTAGAAAAATCACTAACCGATCCATTTTATTATCAAGATTATTTTTAGTTTTCATATCGCCTTTAACTCTTAAAAGATCATTTAATCGACCTTTCAATTGTTCTGTTTGAGACAATCCAATATTAATTGAATTGTTAATCAACAATGGACCATTATAATCTCGAGAAATTACATATCTTAAAAGTGAAAATGCTATTTCAACATCTGAAGTTTGAATTATTTTATGTTCATTAGCTCGTGCAACACAGGAAGAAAAGAACATTAATACTTGAGGTAAACCTAATTGCTTAATGGTTTCTGTTGGATATTCACGTAGATAGTATTGTAATTGTTTCTCTAATGTCTTTCGAGCATCAGAATCATATTTTTTTGAAGCAATTTCAACTAATTCATCAAATGTACTTGAGATCATTTTGATCACAATTCAATACCTACTTGATTAATATACAAATTATAACACTATTTTCAGTTTTTTTAATAGCTATCCACTATTAATAAATTACTTATTATTCACGTGCTATCATGAAAGATTAATAATCTTATGTTATCTAAAAGGTTAAAAACCCAGAGTTACCGCTTTCAACTTAAAAGCTAATTGATAAGTAATCTTAGCAGGAAGAGAACTATCATGTATCAGAAAACAAATGGAAACAATGTCGAGAAAAAAGTTTTAGACATTATGCTTGATCACGCTAGAACCATACAATCAGGAGCCAACACATTAGCTGAAATTATCGATTGCTGGAAAACTCCTGGAAGAGTAGAATTTAATAAACAAATTAAACTTTTAAACACATTAGAAACCAAAGCTAATTCAATGAAAAAAGATGCTATGAAAGAAATCTCTGATGCTGGACCATCTTTGCTATTTAGACAAGATCTTATGAGAATTATTAGAATATTAGATCAAATTATTGATCTTGGTCAAGGAGCAGCATACTTTTTAGATCAATTAAAAATTGATTGGTTACCTCCTCAAGATTTTGTTGATAATTTAATGGGATTAACAGAGAAAACACAAAAAGCAACAAAATTATTGGTTGATTTAATTAGAGCTCTTTATCAAAGTCTCGATAAAGTAATTGAAATTTCAGAAGAAATTGAAATACTAGAAAATAATGCTGACTCAAATTATCGATACTTAATTATCGAATTAGCAAAAATAAATGCTCCAAATGAAATCTCTGTATTAATCCGCGAATCAATTGATCGAATAGAAGATATGGTTGATTCTGCAAGAGACGTTGCATCATTTATTAGAATTTACGCTATGTCAAGATAAAAATAAGGTTTCTCTATAACCTTTTTTTATTTTTTTAGAAGAACTTTTATTATCATACTATCGATTATCAAATTAGTATAATTGTGATTTTTACAAAAATGAGAAATGCCAAATGCCTAACGAACAAGCTAAAAAACCGGAGAAATCATCTGAAATTAATGCTGAGCTAATTGAACAACGAGTTATTGTTTGGGATCACGATGAAGGTTCAAAACTATATGCAGATGGTTTTTTTGGAAAACCTTTGGGTATTAGAAAACCAAAAGGAGAAAGTTTTGATAGACCTTTGGAATTAACTTTGATTGAAGCTTGCTATTTGGTTGAAAAGAAAAAAATAAATGTAAAAATAAAAGAAACAAATCAAATTCTAACAGAAGAAATTTTGATATCAATTGGAAAAAAACACATAGATTTATTCGAGGAGAAAATGTTAATCTATAAAGATATCAGAAATCGAGGTTTAATACCAAGACCTGGATTGAAATTTGGAGCTGATTTTGCAGTTTATCAACAAGGACCGGGTTTAGATCATTCACCATATGTTATAACAGCATTACCACGAGGAAGTGAATTAACCGCAATTGAACTTGTTAGAGCAGGCAGGTTAGCAACATCTGTAAGAAAGAAATTTGTAATAGCAACAATACTTCATAATAATGAGGTTAGATATTTTGGTTTTGTATGGCAAAAACCATAGCGAATTGTATTTACTCGTGTAGTGATTTTATGGTTGATAATAAAATCCATCCTGATTCTATAATTCCAAAAGAAATTCAAGAGAGGTTACTAAAACAGGGATATCAGCTATATGGAAAACAAGTTGCTGTTAAGAAATGTTTATGGACACATAATTATTTGAAAGAGAATCGTTTTTGCTATAAAAATGCTTATGGAATTAAAAGCCATCAATGCATTCAAGCAACACCAACTTTACTATGTAATCATCAGTGTGTTTTTTGTTGGAGGTTGCAAGAAAAAGATATTGGATTAAAGCCATTTTGGAAAGCTAATCCTGAGGATTTTGACACTCCTGAAGAAGTGTATAAAGGATTACTTTGGGGTTGGAAAAGATGTATTTCAGGATATAAACCAATTATCACTCAAGAGAAATTTGTTGAAGCTACTAAACCAAGACATGTAGCTTTAAGTCTCGCAGGTGAGCCAACACTTTATCCATTTATGACAGAGCTATTGAGATTATTAAAGAAAAAGGGATTAACCACTTTCATTGTATCAAATGGCACAATACCCGAAACTTTACAAAAAATGATTGATGAAGATAGCATCCCAACACAATTATATATAACCATTCCAGCACCAGATAAGAAAGAGTATATTCGTGTATGTAAACCACTTATTTCAAATGGATGGGATAAGATTCAAGAAAGCCTTAAGATTTTATCAACATTTCCTGGTAGGACAGTCACAAGGTTAACTTTAGCTAAAAAAATAAACATGATAAATCCTGAAGAATATGTTCCATTAATACAAATCGCCCAACCATCATTTGTTGAAATAAAAGGATTCGCTCCTGTAGGGTTTTCACAATACAGAGTAACAAGAGCAAATATGCCATATATTGAAGATATCCAAGCTTTTGCTGATAAATTGAAAACAGCATTACCAAAATATAAACAAGTATACGAAATGGAAGAAAGTAAAGTTGTCATACTTTCTAATGGAAAACAACCATTGAAAATTCCAAATTTAAATTAATAAAAAAATAAGTTGTTCAGAAGAACAACTTGAAATTCATATCTATTTTAGATTTTTTTCAATTTTCTTTATTGCGTGTTTTACACCAACAGTTTCAATATAAGGACCTATTTTTGGACCTCGCTCAGCATTTAGCAATATTTGATATAATAGTTTGAAGAAATTTCCAGTTTTGATATCGAATTTTCTTGATGTCTCGAAAATTGCTCCTTGAATTTCATCAGCATTTTTAGCACCTTTCAAAGCTAAAATCAATTCTTTGAGAGCTTTTTTCTCATTCTCATTTAATTCTATAACAACTTCTTCCATTTCTTGAAAATCATTGACCCAATTTGTAGCATAAGTGATCAAATCTTTTACATCAGCAAGGGTTGTTCCTTCCTGGAGATAACCATATTCTTTTAGACGCGTTTCAAGGAATTCTTCTCGAGCAACTTCAGGTGCAACAGCTATTAGATTTACTAATAAAGTGTAAGGAATATGAATTGAACGATCTTCTGGTGGGCTTAAATGCCAACAATATTCAAATAAACCATTTAATTTACGCTTTTTAGCTTGATTAGATTCCTTAATACGCCCGAAATAAACATCTTCCAAAAAATCTAATTCGCTCATATAAATTGGTATATCATCAACTGCTAGAGTTCTACTACCAGTCATTCTTTTGTAAGTCAATAATGCTAATGATTGAGTGGAACCATACTTAAACCATGTTTGAGGAGTGAAGACATTTCCAGTAGATTTGGATATTTTTGAACCTCCTTTATCTAGAAACATTTCATATCTAGCATGAGTTGGTGGTTCATATTTGAAGATTTGACGGCAAATTTCATCGTTGCAAATTACAGACTCGAAGATATCCTTTCCAAAAGCTTCAAAGTCAACTTGTTGCAATTCCCATCTAGCAGCGAATTCTACTTTCCATGTTAATTTTCCATCAGCTTTGGTTATATCAGCCCAACCTCTATGTCCGCAACCATCTAATAACTTACCTCTAATCTCATCTCCTTCACAAACATATTCCACTTTACCTTTCTTTTCATCAAAATTGATTGCTTTAGTTGTGTATATTTTACCACATTTCTCACATATAGCATGATAGGGTAAAACCTCTAGGTACTTCTCTTGTGCAGTTGTTTCTTTAATTATTTCTCCAGCTAATTTAGCATTTTTTAGCACTTGTTTAACTTGAGAAGCCATTTTACCAGAGCTATAAAGCTTATAGGCTGAGCCTGGGGTAAATTCTATTCCAGCTAATTGAATTGATTCTATTAATAACGATGACATATGCTCTCCATAGCTGTTATGGCAACCCCAAGGATCAGGAATAAGTGACACTGGTTTACCAAGATGTTCTTTAAGCTCTGGAGGAGTTCCTACGGGAACTTTACGCAAACCATCAAGATCATCAGCAAAAGCAATGAATTCAGCTTCTCGACCTAAGTCTTCAATTGCCAATTTAAATGCATATGACCTCGAGGCATCAGCAAAGGAACCAATATGTGGAAATCCAGAAGCACCTAAACCGCTTTCTGTTCGAATAAGTGAAGGATGATCTCCTTGTAACTTATCCTTTCGCGCAATAACATCTAGTGCTAACTTATCAATCCAGGTACCTCTACCAATAACTTCGTCAGTATCATCGCCAAAATCAAATTTATCAGACAAATTTGAAACCGCCTTATATATACACTATAATTATTATATCATAGGCAAAAATCTCTAATATAAATTAATTGCCCTTAATAGCAATAAAAAAGAGTGAAGGGAATAGATTTTAGCTATTCCCAAATCGAATCTAATTTTTCTGCTTTGGATCTAAAGCATCCAATAAAGCGTCTCCCATCAGGTTGAAACCTAAAATGGTTAAAAAGATCATCAATGCTGGCCAAGTAGGCATCCACCAGTAGGTTAATAGATTATCTCTATGGTAAGCTAGGTCATCACCCCAGGTTACTGCTGTTGGATCACCTAAACCAAAGAAAGCTAATGCCGCAATGAAAATTATCGTATTAGCAATTCCTAATGTTGTAATAACAACTACCGGGGAAAGTGAATTTGGTATAATATGTCTGAATATTATTCGGGCATCTTTAGCACCTAAAGCTCTTTCAGCTTCGATGAATTCAGTGGTCTTTAATGACAGTATTTTACTACGAACTATGAGACTGGTGCCACCCCAACCTATCAGAGCAAAAACTGTGATTACAACGACATATATACCACCTGGTATATTTCCAGCGACATCTCTGAAAATGGATACTACAAAGATAAAGAGAATAAAACCTGGAATTGCACTGATCAGCTCATTAATTCTTTGAACAATGTCATCAAATGCTCCACCAAAATACCCTGAAACAGAACCAACTATCATTCCTAAAATACTAGTAGTAATTTGGCCAACGAACCCTAATACTAGTGATAATGTTGAACCAAAGAAAGTTCTAGATAATAGGTCATACCCACGAGTATCTGTACCAAATGGATATTGTAAACAAGGAGGTATAGTTTGATCTCCAGGAATAATATATCTAGGGTGAGCTAACAATCGAATGTATTTTTCAGTTCCGGGTATCCATAACTCAATATAGTAATTATTTTGGTCCCATGGATCAGCAGTTGGATTATTCAAACCAAATAAGTTATCATATTGTTGTAGTAGAAATGCTACAGCAGCCATCACAACTAATGCTGCAACTATATAGAATCCAATCATACCCATCTGATTTTTTCGCATTCTTTTCAAAACAATTGCCCAAAGGCTTGAACCTTCAACCAATTTTATTTCTTCAAGAATTCGCGCTTCTCGGTCGACGTTTGTTTCATTTACTGTTGCCATATTTTATACCTCCTAATACCTTATCCTTGGATCAACTAGAGCATAACTCAAGTCAACAAAGACTCTAAATACAAGGAACAGTGTTCCAAAAACAAAATTCGTAGCCATCATCATTGGATGATCACGATTTAACGCACTGTTTAGGAATACACTTCCTAATCCAGGCCAACCAAAAACTCCTTCAGTCATTACTGAACCACCAAGTAATCCTGGTAAAGCTAATCCTACGACGGTTATAATTGGTAAAAGAGCATTTCTAAAAGCATGTTTGTAAATAACATTTCGTTCTGCTAAACCTTTCGCACGTGCAGTAATAACATAATCTTGTCTTAGAATATCCAGTAATTGTGATCGTGTTAATCTTGCCAGGAAAACCAAACCTGTAAGTACTAATGTTATTGTAGGTAATATTAAGAACAAATAAAATTGTGGATTCAAGATAAACGGTTCTCTAAACGCTTCACCTTGCGTTGCTCCAGTAAAATTGAATAAATAGAATGATGCAAGCATAACAAGTTTTGCTAACCAAAATACTGGCATTGAAAAACCGATTAACGAAGCAAGGGTCACACTTTTGTCCCATAATGAGTACTGCCTTGTTGCTTGTACAACACCTATAATAGTAGCCAAGATTGTACCAATAATAAAAGCAGGTGTAGTTAAAAATAGTGTATACCATAAACGACTAATAATAATATCAGTAATTGGTTTACCTAGGTCACTACTTCCTTCAACCCAGTGCCAAGAACGACCTAAATCACCTTGGAATAAACCACTTCTTCTAGAAGTTCTTTCTTCCCAGATGTATCGTTTCATAAGGCCTAACCATTGTAAATATCGAGTAAAAACATTAACTCTTACATATATGGAATGGTTAACTATCATAACACCGGTATCCCATTCTAAACCAGTTGCTGTATATTCAAAGGTTCGGACAAGCTGATAGTCAACTTGTTGGGATGACTGATTAAATGAGCTTTCAAATGAATTAATATTTGCTACAAAAGTTAATTCATATTCCTGATAATTACCAGGTATAACAATGTTAGTAATTTCATCATACCCTGAAATGCTAAATTCGCGCTCAATATCACTTCGTAAAATTAACGTAACAGTAGTAAATTCAATATGCCCAGATTTTGGGCCTGTAACATTAAATTGTTTTGCTGAAAAACCATTAACTGAGTCCATATCTAAATGCATTGTGAAATTATCTTGACCTACTTTTTGTAGTAGTCCAATTTGTAATCCAATTTCGTTGTATCGATTTAAGTAGTCTGTTTGTTCTCCTTTAAACAATCCCATTCTGATCTGAATAGGATCACCAGGAGAAGCTGCAATAAGCGCAAAACTAACAATTGATATACCTAAAATTGTCGGGAGTACGTATAAGAATCGTCTAATTGCATAACTCCTCATAGACATTTTTTCATATCACCTTTATTTTTTCATTCATTTATGAATGGTTAATATATCGTAAATATAGTATATTGGTTATATGATATATCGTTAATACGATATATATACTTTTAGAACAGTACAAAATACCTACAAAAAGAATAAAATTGGGTAAAAAGGAGCAAAAATAAATTAGAAGACGATTATGAGAGAGGATATTATTTTCAGAGTATGTAAATATTACATTATTTAATATTACTAAGCAGTCTTGTTTCTATAATAGTGGAACAGTAGTATTCGAGGTAAGGTGTAACATATGAGCTTATTAGAGATCTGGATTCTCAAAGATTCTGGTACTTGCTTATTTCATAGGAAATACGACAATAGCATGAACGATGAGAATCTTATTAGTGGATTTTTAAGTGCTGTTAATTCCTTTGTTGGTTCTTTTGGTGTGGAGTTACAATGGATAGAAACTAATAGAAGTAGATTTGTTTTCAAAATCAGCGAACCAATAATATTTGTTGCAGCAACAAACAAAAATGAACATGCTCCTTTAACATATAAAAGACTTGAACGTATAGCTGATCACTTCCATTATATGTTCAAACGAGAATTAACAGAAACAAATGAACCTATACCTATGGATAATTTTAATAAAATTGCTACAACAGTAAACCGCATTTTTGGTATAATGCAAGAGGTAGAAAAACCAATCTATACCCCTCCAGTAATTGCCAATCGTGCTGAAATGAAATTTGACTCAGCTGAAGCAAGATTATTATCCTTTATTAGATATAAACGTCGTGTTAATGTGTCTGATATAGTTCGCTTTCTAAAAATATCTGATCAAGAAGCAGAACAGGTTTTAAACATCCTTGAGAACAAACGATTTATTCAACGAACAGAACATGTTGATGGATCTGAAAATTTCGGTATCCACCCTATCGTAAGAAATGCTTTTTGATTAATTGAGGTTCAATTAAGAGAAGGGATAAGTATTACAATCTCTTCTCTTTTAAGCTATTGAGAATATTATTTAATACCAAAAAATTGGTAGAAATGCAAGGATAATACCAATGATTCCACCTATTATGACCAAATAACCTAAAATCAATCCAACAATTGCATAAGTATTCTTACCTTTTGATAGAGACATATGACCAGTTATTATAGCTACTAAACTACCAATGAATGGTATAGCAAAACAACCCAATAGACCAAAAATCATGGAAAGTACACCTAATGAATTATCTTGCGATTTTTGATAATAAACGGTTGATGGTTGTTGATAATAAGTTGGTTGTTGGGGGTACGCAGGTTGTTGATAACTTTGTTGATTTTGAGAGCCATAGGAGACAGGTTGTGAACTTGGTGTAACTTCATCTATACCAGTTAATGAAGCACCACAATTTTGACAAAATTGGGTTCCCTTTTCTACTGCTGAGCCACAGAAAGGGCAATGTCTATAATCGTCACTCAAATTATTTTCTCTCCAATTATTAAATTGTTAAATAAATAGGGTTCTTAAGCATAATTAAATATTGCTTAATAAAAATAAAAATTAAAAAAATAGAAAATAGGTTTTAGATGTACCAATACCAAGGTACTGCTAGCCAAATTATTAATCCTATATATAATAGTGATAGAACCAATGATATGTATCCTAAAAGTAAACCTACAGTTGAATAAGTGCTCGATCCTTTCTTCCTAGCCATATGACCTGTAATAATAGCAACAATACTACCTATAAAGGGTATTACAAAACATCCTAATAAACCAAATATTAATGATAATATTCCCAAAGAATCGTCAGATGTTTGTTGTCGTGGAACATAAACAGTTTGAGTTGGTTGTTGATAATAAGGTTGCGTGCCATATGTTTCTGCTGGAGGAGGAGGGGTGTAACCTGTTGGTTGATTTGCAGCTGGCACTGTAGCATCTATACTTAGAGATGCACCACAATTTTGGCAAAACTGAGCTCCTTTTTCTACAACTGATCCACAATATGGACAATGTTTTAGATCGCTACTCAAGATTATTTTCTCTCCATTTACTGGACTATTATTTAGATAAGTTACTTTTCTATAATTAAATATTATCTAATA
>JAEORJ010000216.1 GCA_016840945.1 Candidatus Gerdarchaeota archaeon | reverse complement strand
TAAATCAGAATGTGAAGAAAACTATTGAATATATCCAAAAAATTGATGGTTTAAAAGAACTTTCATGAAGTTGCTGTTCTTGGTTTTATATATCCAAAATACGCTCCGAGATATCCTATTACTATTGAAATTAAGCTAAAGTAATAATAAACCGTAAAACTAATGTCATATAATATGATATATACGATATCTAGCATGTTAAAGATAAGAATTGAACAAATTGCAAGACTCATTATCGTTAATGATAAAAATCCTTTTTTATACTCGATTTCATGTACTCCTCTATATGCTTTGATACATCTTAACGTGAATGGTACATATATGATAATGACATATGATAAGAGCAGAACATAACCTATTGTACCTAACAGCCAATATGATTTAGAATAGATAAAAATTTCATAAATAAAAATACATGTCCCAAAAGAGTAAATAAATAATTTTTCTGGTAGATTATATTTACTATCAAAAAGATTCACTCTCAATACATATGTTAATGCCGTACCTGCTGCAAATGCTGTAAATGAAATTCTATAGTCAATTATCCTCAATATAAAAAATGATTCTATAGTGAGAGGATCAGATATAGTCTCATCATTAACATAATCAAATGCTTTAGATAATAATATAATTTTACTCAACCAAGTGAAAAAAATCGTTAATAAGAAACAGCTAAAAATATAAAATAATAAGAGCGTATGTCGATGACGCTTTTGTAAATATTTCTTGCGAATAAATAATAAGATGATGATGGCAATGATAATAACTCCCAATTCACCCAACATTGCTATAAACATTTCTTGATCTTGAGACATAATTGACTAATTATAATGATTATATTTATAGATTTGTTATCAGATTGATTCCTCAAAAAATATATTTAGAGGATAAGGGATATTAAAATAAAAAAAAAGACTTTATTCTGAAATAGGGATAATAATATGAACTGTATTGATAAAATAGAACGAATTAGAATCAGTAAAATCATGAAAGCAAAAAATAGTCTAATAAAATACCACTAGAATATGACACTATGAAGGCGATAGTACCTACAATTAGCATTTCAATTGCTCCTTTCAGTGGTCTCTCTCCAGTTATTTTGCTCTTTGAAGCTCCTGCGATGAATAGCATTCCAAATGAAACGATAGATGAAAATAATAATGAGATGAATCCTAAATTTAAAAAATAAGGAAGAAGTGGTATAGAAGAACCAAAAACAAATGCGAAAAATGTGAGAATAGCACCTATTGCGGGGTTTTCAGGCTCATCTAATCCTAATTCACTTTTCGTAAGAAAATCGAGCCAAACTTGTTTATTTGAAGTAATAGTTTCTACACAGGAGTCAAGATTACCTCCCTGAAATCCCATTTTTTCAAAAATCTCTCTTACTTCTTCTTTTTCCTCTTCGGGAAAGAGTACAATTTCCGCTTTTTCTCGTTTCATTTCATTTCTAATATAGTGAACTTCTGATTTTGATGAGATATATTCTCCCAATCCCATGCTCGTTGCCCCAGAAACCATTGCTGCTAAACCAGTAAGAATGATTATGGTATTTCCTTCAGATATTGTTGCTGCTGCGACTCCAATCAATAATGTAAACGTAGAAATTAGACCATCATTTAATCCTAATATGATTGACCTGATTTTCCCTCCTCCGGTTACATGTTCTTCTGTTCTTTGCACGATTAGAAGTCACCTATAATTTTGAATTAAACCACTTTATATTTATTAAATTATATTTTGGATAATAAATAGATTACTTTAAAAAAAGATGTATAAGTTCTAATATTAATCGATGGTTATTGCTCTTAACTTGCATGCTGTAGTACACATGTGACATTTAACACACATGTCTTCTTTATCCTGTACGACTATACATCTTGGTTCAGAATCCTTGTTAATGACTTCATATATACCTCTAAAACAAGCTTCTTCGCATGAAAATTCCCTACATTTTGAGCATTTACTTGTATCAATATGATGGAATTTGTAACTTTCTATGGACTTTTGGTTATCTACTCCACTCATCATGTTTTATAAAGATATACCCTCCTTTTATCCGTTCTGATTATATTTTATAAAACAATGTTTTTAGTAATGATTATAAATTAGTTTATACAGTAGCTAAAAAATCATAGTTATCATTTTATGAATTCCTCAAAAATTCCTATTTATGAATTACCTCCTCTCATGCAAGGAACCTTTATATCTAGACCAAATAGATTTGTAGCTGAAATTGAATTTAACGGAAAAATTGAACTTGCTCACGTGCACGATCCCGGCAGGTTAAAGGAACTGTTGCGAAAAGATGCTGATATTTTGTTTACTTACTCAAAT
>JAEORJ010000215.1 GCA_016840945.1 Candidatus Gerdarchaeota archaeon | reverse complement strand
GGTTCCTTTTCATTTTTTGGCGGTTCTTTAACAAAAAACCATTGGAGTAGACTAGCCACAACAGCTAAACCTAGCGCTGTTATAAAAGCAACTCTCATACCCCATGCAATCCCTAAAACACCGATAATTGCTCCACCAATTATCGGCCCTAAAGCCATTGGAATTCTTCTAACCAATGAATGGGCACTAACCCCCATTACTCGCTTATCTTTACTAACAATATTTGATATCATACTCATAACAGCGGGTAATGAAATAGCTGTCCATGAGATAAAGAAAATAGCTCCGATTAAAACTGCCCACCAAGTGGGTACGAGGATAACAATAAGATAACCAATCATTGCTATACCATTGAATACGAGTAAAGCCCGTTTATAGCCAATTTTATCGCTTAAATAACCACCTGGAAATGAGTATAATGCTGAGAGTAAATTATCAGTCCCATTCAAAAAGCTAACAGCAAATGTACCACCACCAACGGATAGTATATACAATGGGAGAAATCTCTCACCCATCTTTTCCCCTAAACCCACCAAGATTACCATCACTAGTAAAACTAACATAGGTACCGAAAAGAATTTTTTAGTTTCTATAGGATTATTATTATTTTCTGATTCAGGCGTTTTACAATTCTCCAAGTTTATTTTTAATAAACGTTCTACGTTCTCCTCTTGTTTTCAGAGATAATATTTCTTCATTATATTTCTCAACAATTAACTCTCTTTGAAAGAATGCATATAGTATATCATAAAATGGAAATTCTAAATTCAGTGCATCATGATCATTATCACCCAATAACGGCGCACCACTAGCAACAGCTTCTACTGCCCAAGCTAAAGGAATTGTATCGATTTTGTTAGTATCTGCAGCTCTAATAATCTCTCTTAATCTCTCAAGAGCTTTATTTTCTGTTAAATGATATTTTTCTATTAACGCATCAAAAGTACAAAATTTTATACCATCTTTTTCATAATGATCTATTTCTACCCCTGTTCCAGTATCAAATGGAATGGCACCAGTCTTTGAGACAAAATCAGCTATTTTTTCTTTAGGTAAGAAAACAAATTGAGCTTCTTTGTCAATAAAACGTTTAATCAACCAAGGACATGCAACACGATCCACATGGACATATTCTCTTGTTACCCAAATCAAGTTTATCTACCTTGTAAAATATCTTTAGCTAACTTACCCTTTTAAAAATTAAACTTTTTTATAAAAAAAATGAGCATTCAACCTCAAATATTCAAGAATCAATTCAAAATGAAATAAATATAATTTTATGATGTACAAGTCAAGAAGCTATATACTTTTTCTATTTTTCACTTTTTTGTTTTATTACGATTTCCTTATCTTTAGATTCTTTTTTTAATTCTTCAACTTGAGATTGTAATACTTCTAATTTATAATCACGAATCTGCAATCTTTCCCTATTTGCTAATTCTGCTTCCATTAAATAAAGAAGCGTTTGTTGTTGATTGCTTTCTTGTAATGTATCAACTATTTTATTGATAATAGGATCTAATTCCTTAAGAGCTATTTCTATTGTAAGTTCAGATGAAGAATTCCTAAAATCTGAGCTAAAAATAAAGCGAATTAAATTTTGTAATTCAATTTTTATTGCTGGCTTTCTTGTAATTTTTTCTCTAAAAGTTTTAGTTAGATGAGTTAATTTTTGAATGTCCATTAAAGCGATTTCGTTTGAAGTAATTTTTTGCCATTCAAATTTTTCAACTTCTATAGGCTCATATGAAATATCTGGTTCTTTAGAGGTACCACTTGTTTCAAGTTTCTTTACTTTTTTTTCTAATTCTTTCATTTTATCCTTTTTTCGATAATAATATGCTTTTGACCTCTCTGCATCTGTAGCATATTTTCTTGGACGTCCACCTTTATTCTTTTCAGACATTTTTGTCACTATATAGTAATCAAATGCTAACTATTAAAAACGTTTCGTGATAATACAAAACCTATTTCTCACAATTCTTTAACTATCGTAAGAATACAAATCACTCAGATATGAATTCATAATATTTACGGATATAGTTATCCCATTTAGATACCTGACCTAGTACTTTTTCTTGTTGCTGACTCATTTTCTCAACTAATTGATATAATCCCTCATCACTAGCTAATTTCCTTGTTTCCTGTAGAAGGTTTTTTGCTTTTTGTATATCTAAATCAACTAATGAAAATTGAGCTTTCAACCATAAGGCTAATATTTGTACATTAGTAGCTTCTAACTTTAAAGCATAATTATTTTGGTATTTAGCAATATTATCTAATCGATCTATATAATCCTCTAATTCACTTAAAACATATTCATCTCCAGAGATACTAAATTCTATCATTAATAATTCACATAGATTATTCAAAGCTATAATTGCATATTTTTTATCCTCATATTCTTCATCTATTACTTGCTCAAGTATTTCTACTGCTTTCATCCAATCTCTAGGTCTATTACTGGTTTTCAACACCAATGCTTCTGAAATTCGATGTATATGATCATGAAATGGATTAGGATTTGCTTCAACCAATTCAGAAAGTTCTTCTAGAAATCTGTTATAGAGAAGAGCATCTTTTTTATCAATTGAAATTGATATCAAATAAAATAATGATTGAACCATACCTCTAACACTGTTTAGCTCTCGCCTTAATTTAAAGCTCATCTTTGCATCTTCTAAAGCTAAATCATAATTGCCTTTAGCATGGTAAATCTTACCCAACAAATCATAATAGTAAGAATTAAACCAGGTATTGTTATAGTCCT
>JAEORJ010000214.1 GCA_016840945.1 Candidatus Gerdarchaeota archaeon | reverse complement strand
GCCCATAATTTTAAGTAAGACATTATTACCTACAGTTAATCTATTAACTAAATTAAATCATAAAGACGCAAATGCTGAAAATATTGCAGAAATATTGAATTTACATCCAAATACAGTTCGGTATCAATTCCGTTCGATCTTTGAGAAATATGTTGTTTTTTGGCGTCCTGTATTAAACTCTGAACAGTTAAAGCTGCACGATTATTTTTTAAAAATAACTTATGATCAGGGGAATTTTGAAAAACTTTACAAATTGATTTCTGAAATTCCCTATAATAAATCAATCTACTTAGGGGAAATAGAGTCTGATAGAATCATTTATTGCCCTTCATTAATCTGCCCACATATTATTAGTGAACAATTGAATATTAAACTGACAAAACTATTAAATCAAAATCAAATCAAGGATTTCAATTTACAGCAAATACGAGAACGCTATCAATATGCATCAATTCTTCCAAAACCTATTAACCTAAATTTAAAATCTTTCGAGAAACTTTTGTTATCTGAAACAAATCAATCCAATCTAATTCAATTAACTGTAGCACATGAAAAATACGAAAATTTTGCTATGGAGTTTGATGATGAGGATAAAACAATTGATTATAATCTGCTTTATTTTCTATCAATTTTACGTAACAAATATCTATTGAAACAAGGATATAATGTACATCTTGGTGAATTACCTAAACTTTACCAATTAAACAATATTGAACTTAATGATAGTATTGCTGGTTCTGTCTTTCTCAATCAATTAGAAATACGAGCATTAAAGAAAGGTCTATTGTTCTATGTTTTCTTCATTCGAAGTTACACCCCGAGAGCTTCTGATGTGCTTATTTTTGAAATACCAACCTTGAATAAAAATTATGGGAATGCTTTACCTGAAACCATCAAACAATTACAGAAATTCTCCTTTTTGGCTCAAATAACCATTGGTGATCGTGAATTGTACATCATTCCAGGATTGAACCATAAACACCCTATTGCTTCCTTAATTAAACAAGTTATAGATAATAACGGTTTGGAATCTTCGTTTTATACAATTCGATTAAAAGAAAGTCGCTTAATACCATTTCACGAACTATATGATTTTAAAACAAACAAATGGAAAATAACCTAACGATTATTTTCTAAAAAAGGATTTTTCGGATAAAAAAGAACGAATTGAGATGAATTAAAACATCTCTTCGCCTTCTGATATTTTCGGCAATATCCGAACCATTTTCATTCCTTTAATTTTTTCTAACGTCTCCAATAAACCCTCAGGAGCATTTTGACTGATCTCAACTGTTGTAAGTGCTTCTTTTTGTTCAGGAATATCTTTGCTTCTAAGCGAGACAATATTTAACTCATATTGAGAAATACCACCGGTGATTTTTGAAAGAGTGCCAACAAAATCGCTGTGTCTAAGGATAATAGTAACATGTTCTCCAGTAATTTCCATTTTATATCCTAGAACTTCTCGAATTACAATATCACCTCCACCTACTGATTCAGCAATCAAATTGACAGATTCAGGGGTGTTAGGTTCAACAACAATTTTTATACTGTTGGGATGATAATTTTTACCAAGATTTATTTTTTCAAAAATAACATTCATTCCAGCTTCTTTTGCATATTTATCAGCTTCTTTAATTCGTTCATCAAACGTCTTAAATCCTAATAACCCACCTATTACAGCTTTATCACTCCCATGACCTTTCCAAGTTTCTGCAAAAGAACCGTGAAAATACACGATTACATTTTTAGGTTCTTTACCATATAATAAACGAGCTGTTCTACCTATTCTTACTGCTCCAGCTGTGTGTGAACTGGAGGGACCTGTCATAATTGGTCCTAACATTCTAAAGGCACTATCTTCTGGCATTTATTACACTTCCAAATATAATGTTATTCTGCTAGAAAAACTACTACTTACTAGTATTAAAGAATTAACGCTAAATAAGTTTCTAGCTCTATTCACCACCAGCAATTTTGGCAGATGATATGCGAATAACTGGTGAAATTGATCCTGACTCATTGAATGTTTCTTTTGAAATGGCATCAATATTTTTTAATAATTTGTTGATTGTCGTTCCAACCATTGTTTCTTTTAAGGGATGAGCAATTTGTCCATTTTTAATCATATAACCTTGATCAATTAGAACAGAGATATTTTGAGAACCTGAAGTTGCTTCTAAAGCACTATCCTTCAAATACAATCCTTTCTTAGTTTCAGCTATTATTTCATCAACTGACCAGCTCCCAGGATTTATTTGAAGTTGTGATAAATCAGGATGTGGTTTACTACTTAAACTTGTCTTTGAAGCATGACCAGTATTTTTAATTCCTAAAACATTAGCACAAAAAGAATTGGAAAAATAGGCTTTTGCTACACCTTTTTCTATCAAGGTAAGCTCAGAATGTGGTACTCCTTCATCATCAAAATTAGCAGAACCAACACCTGCAGGATAAAGTGGATTATCAATTATAGTTATAGCCTCGTTGGTAATCTGCTCACCTATGTTGTCTTTAAAATAAGCTGTACCCAAAATTACTTCATAAGCATCTAAACCATTAGAAACAACAGAAGATAAGGTATCTAATGTACTTCTAGAATCAAGGATTATTGGTAATTCATCAGTTTTTATCTTCTTAGACCCTAATAATGATATAGCATTATTTGCTGCTTCTCGACCTATTTTATCTGGTTTGAAATCTTTTAAATTGCGACTTTTTTGATAGTCCCAAGAAGTTGAAATATCATCCTTCTTTTGAGCTTTAGCAAAAATAACACCTGAAATTGAGCTAAGCTTTTGACTTACTTCTATACCTAAGCTATTGTAAATTGTTTCTTGAGCATATGTTCGACTAAAATTACCACTAGTTATAATATTTTTATTCGTTTCATTTGCACAATCTATAGCTTCAATAGCCATTTCAGTCAATTTATCATCAGGGAGATTTATTATTTCTTTATCAAATAAACCTTCAACTTGTGGATATGATTCAAAAGAGGTTGGTAGACTTTTAAATAAATTATCTGGAGGAGATAGTTTACTTAGTTTGACAGCTTTAAGAACGATTTCTTTTATTGATTCCTCTTCAAGCAATGAAGTAGTAGCTATCCCCAAGCCTTTATTAGTATAAGCTCTTACACCAATCCCCGTTATGGTTTTAGATTCGGTAACTTTGATACCATTATTTTCTAATTGCACAACATCAGTGAAACCATCTAATAGAAATAATTCTATTTGATCAGCTCCCTTTTTTAATCCCATATTAATTACTTTTTGATAAAAATCCCCCATATACTATTGACCTCCTATAACAATTTCTCGAACAGCTATTGGAGGTCCTCCAGCATGAACTGGAATCCATTGAGCAAATTTTCCACAACTCCCAGGAAAATCAAATCGTAAATCTTTTCCTACTGCAATTGTTCTTTGTAACACTTCAAGGCATAAACCACTCATACTAACATTTTGAATGGGATCTGTTAATTCACCATTTTTAACTATATAACCTCCTTGTGTGGTGAAATAAAATTCGCCTTTTGCAGTATCAACATACCCACCATAAGAATTTTCTAAATATACACCATCACCTATTTCTTCAAATAGTTCCTCTAAAGTGTGATCACCAGCATCAATGTAGGTATTTCCCATCCTAACTGCAGGACAAGAGTTAAAATTCATAGCTCTTGCAGCGCCATTTGGTTCCATATTCATTTTAGTGGCAGTCTCGAGAGAATGTAGATAACCTACTTGCACTCCATCCTTTACTAATTGGCGTTTACAAGTCTTTGTCCCCTCGGAATCATAGCAATAACTTCCCCTTAAACCTTGAATGGTGGGATCATCATAAATATTAATCAATTCAGAACCTATTTTTTCACCCATCTTTCCCTCTAAAATAGAATCTTTTGCTAAAATTGAATCGGCTTCTTCTGAATGACCAAAAGATTCATGAACATATACCCCAACAAGAGATGGATCCATAACAATATCAGCTTTTCCACTTGGGGGTGGTTTTGCTTGCAGTAATTCCCCCGCTCTTTTTGCTAATTTTGTCCCACTTTCAGTAATATTTAATTTGGCTATTTCTTCCCATCCATTTGTTGTGCCTAATGCTGAATAAACATTTTGCATAATATCTCCCTCTCGAGAAGTAGCCATGCTAGCAATATTTAGATTACCATACTCTGTTTCTACTTTAGTACCAAGAGAATTAATAATAATCTCTTTTTGTAACCACTGTTTCATGGAGGTATTAGTTGAAACAATACGTTCGGAATATTCTCGAACAATTCGCTCATATTCTTCAACAACTTTATACTTTTCCTCTATTGAAATATCTTGAGGGTTTATCTTGAATTTTGCTTGATGAATTCCTTCAACAACAAAATCATCAGGCATCATTCCTTTCTCTTGTGTTTTTTTGGCAGTGGCTGTTGCTATTTTAATTGCTTTTTTCATTGTTTTTTCAATATCATCTAGATTAAATCCTACAGTAGAAACAAATCCCCAACCACCATCAATTAACGCTCTTACCCCTACACCTTTTTCTAACTCATAATTAATTTGCTCAGGTCGTCCATTTTGAATAGTTATTAAAATGCCACTTCCTTTTTGTAATCGGATATCAACAAAATCACCTTTTTTAACTTCTATTGAGTTAATGATCTTTTCTAACTTGTCTATCATTGTTTTTCACAATATCCGATTTTTACTTTTACTTCTAAACACTCGCTAAAATTTCTTTTCATATCTAAAGTTTTTCTATTTGAACGAACTTTCTCCTAAATTTTCCAGTTCAAGTTTTCTTGAACCAGCGATTCAAGTTTTCTTTAAATAAATATTTAAATAGTTAGATGATTATCTATTAAAACAGACTTAATTGTGAATTCATTGAAGAAAAAAATAAAGTGAATGAAAAAATGATGAAGAAAAGATCATTGTTGAAGATTTCGTTAATAACCTTCTTTACTGCTGTTATGATAATGAGCAGTGTTTCTTTAGCACAAATTAAAGCTGCCACTGTTGGACCAGCTGATGTGATATTAACGAAAACAACTTACGGTTCTGCATTCTATACTGAAGGGATAGAAATTCTTCCCCTTAGAAATACTTCAGCAGGAGTGCATGTAGGTTTTATAGGAGGTTCAGTTGAATTACCTTTTGATGTAACAGGATCTCAATATAATAACTTACAATTGCTAACTTTTGCTGTTTCTAATCAGAAATTGTGGAACAGATTTGCGACAAGAAGATTTTGGGATATCGCTGATGGAGCAACTTTGTTATTAGGTTTCATTGGTGACCCTGATACTGCTCTTGACCTAGGTAAATCAATTGAATTAATGATTGAAACAGCCTATAATTTTAGTTTAACGTTAGTCTATGGCAAATGGAATAATTCTCTACATACAACCATATTAGTTTATCAAGGATTATTGCGAGAAAATAGTTTCAATGATTTTACTAATATCTATCCTGAGTATATTTCAGATGAAGGATTTGGTGAAGGAATTACTGCTTCTGTTTTGAATAATGCTCCTGTAAAAGCTATGGGATTTTCTTTATACAGAGGTGGAGCTTTTAGAGCTCTTATGACTGATGAACTTAGACTTCTCTTTCCAGCTGTTGGTCTTGCGTCTACGTTTATTCCCGTAGTTGAATGTGGTTGGATAAATCCAGATGCGCTGGTGAAAACCAATACCATTATTGAAATGAATTTAACATCTATCATGCCTAATTTAAGCACAATTCAAGGTCATCCTGATTCAAAAATAAGCATCGTTTCCATGAAATTACCTTATGTAGTAAATGTTATTGTGGTTGATCCAAAACCAGACAATATGTATTCCCATCTAAAAGGTGAATTTGAGTGGATAATCAAGTTGGAACTACCAACTTTACTTGTAGATTCTTCTAAAGTGTATAATGATATTTATGTAAAATATGACTTGAATTTGACAGGTCTAACCCATTATCCTCAAGTTATTGGTGAAATGTCTTTAGCTAATACTTTACCAATTAATGGAGGAGATAATATTACCTATGAATTTACCTTTGAGAATGTTGGAAATGAACCTGCTTATGATATAAGTTTAGGATATGGTGAATTTAATCTTGAAAACATAGATGGTATACCTATACCAGTAAATAACCCAGAATTAACATTTGATGAATCTAAAGTAGTTTATTATGATACAGATACAAATATACTAACAGATATAGATCCAAGTATAGGAAATATCATTACAATTACCGGTTGGTTTTTCAATACTACATCAGGTGATTGGTTAAGAAACAATGAAATAGTTTTACCAGAAGAATTTGATAATCCACAAGGAATAATTTACATAGAAGATAAAATCCTTACACTAGATCCTATGGACTTTTCTTATAAGAACATAACAAATGAAGATGGAACAGAAACTGGTTATGCAACTTTAAGTGCTACTATTGATGAATTGAATCCAGGTCAAAATAAAACATTACAATTTGCTATTAATAATATACCAACAGGAACTTTCACTCAATATCAGCTAACAGAAAATTCCGCAACTGAAATTACTCTATCAATTAATCAAACTTTAGATTATGAAGATTTGATTATCATTGTTTTACAACTTCTTGGTTCTTCACTTCATTTTCCAGAAGATCAATTTAGTTGGTCAAATTTAATTCCCCAACCAGTTGTTGGTGCAACTTTCTATTACACAGATGCAAATGACAAAGAATATCTTGGAATAACAAATGGACTAGTTTTACAAGTCTATGATGATGAAGCTATTTTAATATGTAAATTATCTTTAGACAAAGATATCTATCGATTTGGTGAAGAAGTTACCTTCTCTTTGGAATTTACTAATATAGGTAATGCTGATGCAACAAATGTCCAATATCTACTCTTCCATGGGTTTGTTGATGAAGATTACAATATGAGATATATGCAAGCTATTCCTGATACAGATGGAGTAATTCCAGTAATTGAAGCTGGAAATACTGTTATAGCAGAAGAAACCACTTATGCTCAAGCTGAAGTAGGATTACATCCAGTCTTTGCTGTTTTTGGTTACACAAGTAGTGAAACAATTGATCCTGATTATCCATTAATATTCAGCTCTGTTCGTCATCCAGCAGTTTTCTCATCATTAGATTTTGGTATTGTTTTACCACCTCTATCCAAAGAAGGTTCCACAGAACCTACTTATCCAACACCAGAAGTAGAAGTTACTACTGAAGTGCTAGGTTTTATCGAAAATGAAACAACAGTTGGTGATGTTATCACCTTAAGAGCAACAATAACTAATACTGGTGATGAAGCAACAAATATTATCTACATTCAAAGAATTCCTAGAAGATTAGCTTACGTTGAGGATAGCCTAAGTATAACAATTGATGGTGAACCTGTTACTGATTTTGAATTGGAATGGTTTGCCTATCAACCAGATATAAATGAAGGTCGCTATAATCCTTGGATGCCTATTGTAAGAATTTATAGTGAAAGACAAGATGGTGAATTGATAGGTATTCCGCTTGACGTGAATGAAACATTGGTTATTGAAGCTGATTTTACAATTCTTCGCAGTAGAGGAATCGACTATGTAGATTGGGAATCGATTGGTGCAGATGATCTCATAGGAATCTATATACCTCCAGCAGAAGTTCGATTTAATAGTCATTATGATATGACCAGAACCACTGCTGTGAATGAAGAGGTGGATATCCCTCGAGAAGATACCGAAAGTGCAACAGCATCAATAGCTTCCAGTCTTCAGGAAACACAAATAATTACTATAAATGCAGAACCTGATATTGGTGAGGAATGGTCATCAACTAATTCATGGGGTTCTTATTCCG
>JAEORJ010000213.1 GCA_016840945.1 Candidatus Gerdarchaeota archaeon | reverse complement strand
TTTTAGATTACGAAGAAATAACTACTGGTAGCGACGGCTATCTCACAGATCCAACTAATAACGACACAGATGATGATAATCTGAGTGATTCAGAAGAGACCTCCTTAGGCATTGATGGCTATCTAACAAATCCTAACCTAAATGATACAGACTCGGATGATTTTACCGATTATGAAGAATATGTTGCAGGTACCAATCCCACTAATCCTTTCAGTTATCCTGGTTATACACCAACTGATACTGACTCCGATGGTTTGTCGGATGAGTATGAATCCCTTTTAGGAACTAATCCTAATATTAGCGATACCGATTCTGATGGTTTAAGTGATGGCGAAGAAGTGCTAGGAATCTTCTCGATCTTTAATCCCTATGCAAATTCAACTGGTTATTTATTTACAAATCCACTGTTGGCTGATACCGATGCAGATGGAATTAATGACTTCGAAGAAGCTTTTCTTGGATTGGATAGTTATTATACAGATCCTAACACAGCAGATTCTGATGGTGATCAACTCCCAGATCTTTGGGAAATTAATAATTCCTTAAATCCCAATAGTGATGATGCTAGTCAAGATCTTGATTTGGATGGTTTACCAAATAATATAGAATATCTTCTTAATACAAATCCAAATGATTCCGATTCAGACGATGACAATTTATCTGATGGTTTAGAGGTTTTTACCTATGGTACTGATCCTTTGGATGCTGATTCTGATGCTGATTCATTAACAGATGGCCAAGAAGTCCTTCAATATCAGACCGATCCTAATAATAGCGATTCTGATAATGATTATTTGAATGATGGTTTAGAAGTGACTCTATATTTAACCGATCCGTTGGATAGTGACTCTGATGATGACACTATCTCCGATTATGAAGAGGTTTACTTAGGCACTGATGGTTATGTTACCAATCCTAACAAAGCTGATACTGATTCAGATGGACTCTCAGACTCAATGGAAATTGATGTTTACCACACTGATCCTACCAGTGAAGATTCTGATGCAGATGGTTTTGATGACTACACCGAAGTTACTAGTGGCACTGATCCAAATGATCCTACTGATTATCCACACTTTCCAGAATGGGCAATGTATCTCCTAATAATTGTTCCAATAGTAGTGATTCTCATCATTGGAGTTTACTTCATAGCTAAGAATAAAGACAAGATTACTACTCGAATGAAAAAATCTGGAGAGAAGATTCGAGCAAAAGCACAACAACGTAAGGCATACGAAGCAACAATATTAGAAAGGAAACGCTCTGAAAACATCTCTAAAATAATCAAGTCCTATAATAAAATTTCTTTGGACCTCATGGCTCAATTACTCGAGTTCAAGAATACCTTTGAACTTCAAAAATGGATCATGGATTTGCCGGAAGAATTATCACTTAAAATCGAAGGCACTGAAGTGATTATCCCTGATAATTTGAAGAATCAACAATCCATCTCGCAATTAACCACTAATTTGGGTAATTATTCCAATACTTGCTATTATTGTGGTATTCCTCTCGAGAAAGGAACAAAAATTTGTCCCGATTGTAGCAAACCACTACTTGAATGTACTGTTTGTAAACTTCCTATATCATTTGGTGAAACAGTTGGTTCATGCAGCTTATGTGAAGCTAAGGGCCATCTTACTCACATGCAGGAATGGGTCAAAACACAAGGAAAATGTCCTGTTTGTTTACAATCACTCCCCATTGAAGGCATCGTTCCTTTAGAAGAATTAGACGTGAAAAAGAACAAGAAATAATCTATATCAGTAGCGGTGTTTCCATGGACTTTGAAACCTATCAAAATCAGTATGTCAAATTTATAAAGGCAACAATCAAAACAAGATTGTTAGGAATATTATCGCAAGAGATTTACAAAGATTACCCTCAAAATTTACCAAAAAGCATAGAGAGACAAATGTATAATGAAACGCTTTATATGAAAAGAAAAGCACCAAAACCTGAGAAATTTAGCCAATATACAAAACATTCTTTACAATTACAGTTTTTCGAGAATTTTAACATTAATTTCATTCACAGGATAATTAATGATGAAGTAATTAATATTCAAGAGTGGAATCCACCAATAAAAGAGATCTATACTCAAGATATGCTTAATGAGAACTCTCTTGATCCTGAAATGACTTTCAATGAGCTAAAATCACTACTAGATTCTGATAGTGAAATAGCTCAACAAATGAGATTGAAAGCCGAGAAGAAAGAGCATCTTAAACAAGCATGGTTATTTGATCATTGGTTATACTACCAAGAGTTTACTTTTATCATTAGTTTGTTTGAGTCCTTCCTCAGAGATAGTTATGAAGTATATTTAGAAACTTTTCCGGAAGCTGATGGTAATGAGAATACTTCTGGAAACTCAGATGATATTTGTTTCACTAAATTACTTGATTATTTCATGCAAGACAAGTTGAAATTGGTGCAGAGGATTGGTCCTAAGAATATCGTTTATCTCCGCAATTGTTGGAAGTTCCGGAATGCTATTATTCACAATAGTGGTGTAGTGAATGAACGAGTTCTCAGAGGAACCAAAAATTTCCCTTATAAATTAAACGAACAAATAATTATTGATACTGATTTTTTGGAGAAATTTTATGATTTGCTTGGCAATATCCAAAGGATTATTTATAAAAAGGTTAGATTACTTAATGAAAAGATAAAGGGTTAAATTGTTTATGAGGTCTATGGGTGATGAAAAGATTAACAAAAAAAGAAAAGAAAAAATTACTTTTCACAATTAGTGCACTTAGAAATGAAGATAAGCTACTTCAAAAGCATATTGCTGATTTTTATAGTAAAAAAGATGAAAATACATTACAATTATTAATTAAAGCTTTAAGAGATAATGACTTGACTTTTCGTTTTGATTCAATTAAAGCATTGGGTTTGTTAAGGAATCAAGCGAAAGAAGCTGTCCCTGCGTTAATTAAAATAGTGCAGAAGGATACAAAGAATAGCAAATTAGCTATTTGGGCATTAGGTGAGATAGGTGATAAAAGTGCAGTTCCTATTTTATTAAAGATGAAAGATGAGCATAGTTTAGAAGTGGCAGAAGCATTAGTAAAAATAGGCAATCATCTAAATGTAGCAAAATTGATTTTGAGTAAAGTACTAAATGATAATATTGGTAAAACACGTTGTAGAGCAGCTCGTGCTCTTGGAACTATTGGAGAGGAGGTTGTACCTATTCTAGCAAATGCTTGTAAAAGAGGAGATGATAGAATAAATATTTGCATTTTTGATATTTTCAAAGAAATGGGTGGAAAAGCCATAGAAGCGGTTCCAATCTTAATTGAAAAATTAAAAGGTAAAGACTATTCTCATAATGCTATTTATCCACTTATAGAAATTGCAAAAGAATCAGATGAAGTTATACCATTATTGATAGATAGTATAAAGAATAATATAGAATATTATTCATTTAGTAACAAAATCTTTGATACATTATCAAGAATAGGTAAAAAAGCAGTTCCTGCTTTGATAAATCTGCTCTATTATGAAGATGATGTTAAAGAAGGATTTCGTGCAAAAGTTGCATCTACCTTGGTACAGATAGGTGAAAAAGAAGCAATACCTGATTTGCTAGACTCATATA
This sequence comes from Candidatus Gerdarchaeota archaeon, assembly GCA_016840945.1. The sequence continues at coordinate 3,930 of JAEORJ010000213.1, read as the reverse complement.
TTATGAAACAAAATAATAAATCCTTTTCTACAATATCAATAGAAATAGCCGAATTTGTGTGTAAAAGTGATAATTTAAAAATTGTACTAACTGCTTTAGCTCATTTGATAACAAAGGGCTATTATAAAATAGCCTTCTGGGCTCTTGAAAAAATCGTTGAAATGGATGATTATGCAGATGAAACAGTTCCTATACTTTTAAATCAATTTGAATCTATTACTGATAATAACATATACAAAGAAGCAATTTATACATTAGGAAAATTAGAAGAAAAAGCAGCAGCAGCAATACCATTTTTATTAAGTATTTTTAAGATGTCTAATTCTCCTTTAGATGAAGCTATTGTATGGTCTTTAGGTCAAATGGGTAAAGACGCATATAAAGCAGTAAACGCAATAGCTATTGCTAGAAATAATGGAAATTATGCTGCCAATGGTGCATTAACTTCAATAGCATATTCACTTGGATTTAAAAACAGCAATGAGTTATTTATTGAGATGACTTATAATGCCATTTTAGAATTATTACCAAAGTTTCAAGCCGAAATCCCTGTTAGTCTTATAAGAATAGCGGAATTAGTTCCATATCTGCATAAGCAAGATATAGAGAGTATTTTACAAAATATATTATTCTCATATCCTGAACTTGGCATTTACATGCCATTAGAACAAGTATTCATCAGAAAGAAAGATACTGAGGAGCTCTTTGAGGAATTAATTGCCAATCCATCAAAAATAACTAAACATTTTACTTGTTTCTTCTGTGGAGATCAGCTCAATCATAACGAGAAGCAATATTGTGTTAAATGTAATAAGGAAATTCTCTTTTGTTCTATATGTAAATTGCCAATAAACTATGGTTTGAAAGTAGGTAAATGTCCAAAATGTCATAATGAAGCTCATTTAAGCCATCTACAAGAATGGCTAAAAGTTAAAGGGACTTGCCCTGTCTGTTTACAACCACTCCCCATTGAAGGCATTGTCCCTCTTGAGGAATTAGATTTGAAAAAGAAGAAGAATTAATATTCTAATTTTCCTTCTTTTATCATTTCAACGTGTCTTTGCCAAAATATCCTACTAATCTTTCAGGAAGACACGAGTGAGATTATCTTCTACGATTTTTGTTTTTACTATTGTTTATTTTATTTTAGATCTTAATATTTATTTTAATAATAAAAAAATCAGCCAATATCAGTAATATTGAGAAAGCAAAATTAAAATATAAAATATAAAATAAAGATAATGTAAATGTTATTAGATGCTGAGAAATTAAAATATAGCCTGAAAATCGTTTAAAAGGTGAATAATTTATGGTTAGAAAGGTGCGAGAATCTTATATTGAACATTGTAATGACTGCGTTCATTTTATGTCCTTGGATGATGAATTTTCTTTAGCTTGGAGAGTTATTAAGGAAAATCATGTTTGCTATTGCAAAAAAAAGAGTGGTAAACTTATTGGCACCTATCTTCGTAAAAATCCTGTTCCAATACCTAATTGGTGTCCATTAGCTAATTTTGACTAGATATTTTCATTAATATGATTTCCTTTTTGGACTTTTTTTAAAAATCATTTTTCTTTAAAAGAAAAAACCATTTGAGAATATTCATTTCATATCATGTCATATTATTTAACAACAGATATTTTTGCATAGTAAAATTTTAAATATTATTATTCAATAAATAAATTGTAAAATTGGGTGATTTAAATTGGGATTTTACAACGATTTTAAATTAATTTATAATGTGTATGCAAAACTAAGAGATTTGTCAAATATTATCATTGATAATAATATTGAATATGCCAATGATCTTTTATCATTTAATAACCTACTAATGAATACCATTAAGGATCAATTATTTAACAAAGAAGATATTCAGTTATATTATAACGTTCTATCGTTTAAGTATGGCTCAACATGTCCTATTTGTAATTCTAAAAAAAGGGGTTTATTTAACAAAAAATGTCCAAAACATAGTAATTTAACTTGGATGGCTTATGCCAACAAACTAGGTGTTGGAATTAATAAACTTGAATTATTAAAAAATAGGATTAAACCTTTTCTAAAGAATTTTTATAAAAATTTCGATGAATCAAAACAGGATATTCTCTTCAGTTGTCTGGTTACATATTTTATTAAAGCTAAAGTAAGCTTTTACATAACAGGTGACTCTAAAGCAGTTACAGATAATTTTAGAGACTATGGCGAATATACAACGGTTGAATATCTTAAAACTTTATTTAGAATGGGTAAAGTTTTAAGATTTTCAAATGATGGCAGTTATAATGCTCCCGATGGTGATAGATATAGATGGACTACTTATGTTATTTATAATTTTCATAAAGCGACAAAAAATTGGGTTTTAAAAACTATTGTTCCGGAAATCTTCAGTATTATAGGTGAAAATAGATTAATTCAAACAACTAAAATAAAGATAAAAGCGAACGGTTTAAGATATCATGGAATATCATACTTCTCACCTGATTTAAGAGAATTCACAGAAGAAAGGGAAATTGATGGAATATTAGATTTTTCAATTTATTCAATTACTGATCTTGAAAGGTTAAAAACCCTAATCAGGCAAATACATTATGAATGTACTTCAGAAGAGCTTTTATCTGATGTTTTAAAAGCAAATGCTCCTGACTATCCCTCATATTTATTGTTAAAGAAAAGCGGTTATACTGACTATGACGAATATATTTCGAATAAAAATAATCGCATAATAACAACAGAAACTGAGAAAATCACCAAGCCAGCTAATGATTATTCACCAGATATTAAAACTCAAAATAATGTCCCATTAAAGAATCAACTTCAACTTGATATTTTAAATGATATTTTTGATTATATAGCTAAAAATAATGATTATAAGATGTCAATCTCTGAAATTGATTTAATGAATCCCAATAAAGAAAATGCTTACGAGCAAAGTGAAATATTGAAAGCTCATAATGAGTTATCTCATTTAGGTTTCATTATACAAAAATTTGACCCTAGTGTTGGTTTAACAGTGGAATTAAATCAGGAAAAGCTAGAAGATATTAGGAAATTTATCGAAAAAATTGATGATCAATCAGACTTACTTGAGAAATTTGATAGCTTATTTAAAAGTCATGATACAGATGATGTGTATGATGATGAAGACGATTTGAATCCCGATGCCTATACTTTAAATTGTGAAACTCTTTTAAGTGATATATCTAAATATAAACAAAAATATTCTGATACTGAATATCTAATTCTAAAAACAGAAGAATATGATTTATATTTTGATATAAATGATTCACAAGCTTTGATCGATCTTGGATTTCTACTATACTACCCAATGGAAAATTTTGATGCAAGTGTTGATGCAATAAAGGCTGCAATAGAACTAAAACCTGATAATTATGAAGCTTATAATTTGTTAGGCGTTATTCATGCAATGAATGGTGATTATAAGCAGGGATTAATATTTTTAAAAAATGCTTTAGAATTGAATGTAAATTTTGCTGACGCCTGGTTTAACTCCAGTATTATGGCAGAAAAGATGAATCTAATGAATGAATCAATTGATTATCTGAAAAAGGCTATTAATTTAGATCCTTTTAATGAGAAATATAAAAGAAGAGCTGAAAAACTTGGAATTAAGTAATATCATCACTAAGAGGACATTCAAATGGTTGATGATAATAGCTTTGTGATAACAGATTTAGATTTACTGTTTTCCTTAGCTACTGAAAGATACGAAGCGAAGAATTATCTTGGAGCAATTGAAGCTTGGAAAGAAGCATTAAAAATCGATCAAAGTGATTCTAGAATTTATTATAATATTAGCTATGCTTATCACCTAATTGGTGCTGTACCTGAAGCAATTCAATATTGTAAGAAAGCCATTGCAATTAATAATAGTTTTGATATAGCTTATGATCATCTTGGGATGATTTATT
>JAEORJ010000212.1 GCA_016840945.1 Candidatus Gerdarchaeota archaeon | reverse complement strand
CAGGCTTTTGATGATGAAGGACTAGTAAGTGATTGGAGCTCTATAGCACTCATAGAAATTACTTTATCAACACTAATGACAGGATTAATTTTTGGTGGTGGACTAATTCTGATAATTACTATAATAGTAGTAACTTCTGTTGTTACACGTAAGAAACGCAAAAGAATACCAACTAGATAAATGTGAGATGTTTTAACATCTCATTTTCTTCTTTTTTAAATCACAAGAATCGTAATTCTATATCATTAATGTTTAACAATCCTATTTCTACAAAATAATCCTAGAGCAATTAGTAAAATTATTCCTAGAATAAATAGTAAAACAATATACCTTTCAAATAAAGTAGAAACATCTATTTGAATATAGTGAATAGGAGTATAACGATTAACACTAAACAATTAAACATTTTCGATATTTCTTTCTAACTTCTAGACTTGAACTAGATCATTTCTCAATAAACCTCAATAATTTTGAACAAAAAATTGAAACATTAACATATAAAAAAAGAAAAATTTCTTGAAATTATTAGCAAACTTCAAGAATTTGTTAATTTTATTAATTTGATTTGCTAAAAAATAATCGTTCTTTCATTCTTATTGTATCTTCTTTGTAATACTGCTTGCACCAACCATCATCTGGATGTAGGTAAGCATAACTTTTGAATTTCTTATTCCAAAGATATTTCTGATAATTAAATTTCGAAGCTAGTATACTTTGTGAATTGTAGATTTGTCTAAAGAAATAATGATTAAATAATCGCATAAAATCACAGAAATAAATATCTGCAACATCAGTATCACCTCGAATAATTAGCATATTTTCATCATTGAACCTTGCTGAATTCGGACTAAAATTACCTGAACCAGTTATAACAATGGGATCATCAGATAATGGATCAATTAACAAATATTTATTGTGTATATATTTTACCGCTTTACTTAACAGAGCCTTTTCTTCTAATAGATTACTTAAAGGTGTCTTTATTAATTTTGACGCAATAGCTATTCTATTATCTTTGTCTCTTTTTATTAATTCTACATCTTCATCTTTTTTATCTAATAGTAAATATCTAAGATAAGATTTATCTTTCATAAAGACTTCTGCAACACGATCGCAAATACCAAATGCTGCTGTTAAGCAAACTGTCTCTTTTGCTTCATCCATTAATTTAACATACCAATCAAGAGAATCAAGGGTTTTTTTAGATTCTGTTTTTGTTTTTATTGGACTAAATATTACTTGAACTGAGTTCTTTTTTGGTATACCTAGATTTTCAGGAAAAGGTGTATGATCATAGTTCCATTCGACTAAGTCACTTATTTCAGGATCCTTAGACAATGTTTGCCAATACTCATAATATTTCTGAGCTATTTTTTCATCACGTATTACATGTCCAACATTAGCTTGACCAAATATACCACTTTTTGTAAGATTGGTAGAACCAGTCCAAACTGAGATTGGTTTATCATTCTTTAGAAGTACAATGAATTTATTATGAGAAATATAATTCTCACCTTTGATTCTTGGGATCATTAATGTTTTAATTTTCGCTTCTTTAGTGGTTTCAATAGTTTTTTTCTTTGGGTAATCTTTCCTTGAATCGTAAATTATTTTTACATCAGCACCTAGATCAGATACTTTCTTAAAAACCTCTAGAATTGGTAAATAATTGAATTCATAAACAGCTGCTCGTAAAGCATATTCACTACTATTTGCTTGTATAATAAAACTAACTAGTGCTTCATATAACCCTTGTGATAACCATGGTAATAATTCTTCATCAGGTATTTGTTTAATATCTCTATCACCAAATTCACGACTAAAAGCTTGACTAGCAGTGTTACCTCGATTAAAGTATATTGAATGAATACCTTGGTCAGTTTTCATTGTTGTTACTGTTACAGAAACACCTTTCATTAGATTAGGATTAGATGGTGTACCATACATTGGTTTAATTGTATAGGTATACATATTATTAGGCTCAACAACATAATCACCCCAAATAAAAGCTTGAATTGGATGTACATTACTTGGATGTAATGAACCTGGAACTGGTTTGGGCAACACTTCCTCAAAAGTTTTTATTCCTGCTAACCAATATTTCTTACTTTTTTTATGATCTTCACATTCTATAGCAAATCCTAAGAGACCATCAGTTTTCTCTTCAACAACATTCATACATAAAAGAACAACAT
>JAEORJ010000211.1 GCA_016840945.1 Candidatus Gerdarchaeota archaeon | reverse complement strand
ATTGAAAAATGTGCAGAAATAATGTTTAGAGTGATAAAGGAGTACAATTACAAAACATTAGAAACAGTAATGATTGTTTTATTTACTCCTGATAGTTATTCAAAATTTCTAGAAATAATAGGGAAAAAGGAATTGGTATTATAATTAATACCAGTCATTTATTTCTTTGTTCTTCCAAGTTCTTCTTCTTGCATTTTCTTGATTAAAGCGATGATAGGTTTGGCAATATCTTTACATTTCAATGCTGACATATCAAAAATATCTTTCTTATCAAGTGTTAATTCTTTTATTAATTCTTTAGCGCTTAGGACATTTGGTAAATCTTGTTTATTAACAGCATAAACGATAGGTACTTTGCGCTCTACGTTTTTAATTACTTCTTCTCTGAATTCCTCAAAATTTTCTTTAAGTTTTTCATCGATAGGATCAACAATGAAAATAACACCATCAGCTCGTCGTTCAGCAAATGCTCGAATATCCTTAAATCGCCATTGGCCTGGTGTGCCAAACAAATAGAAAATAGTAACCCACTTGATCTTTTTCTTTTCAATAATTTCTTCAGTTATTTCGTTAAATTTTATAATATCAGCTTTATTATCTTCTGAAATCAATAATGCTACAACCGTAAAATCAAATGTTTGGGTAGCAGTATTTGATTCAGGGAAGAGATCAGGATTTTCTTTCAAAACTTCATAGTCAACATAAAAATATCGTGGAACTTCTCGACCATGGGCTTCAGGATCAAAACAACGTATCATTGTAGTCTTTCCACTTCCTGAGCAACCCGTCACACAAACTTTGTAAACACCCCGTAATTTTCCGCTGAGGTAGGGGTAGGTGTTTAAGACATTATTAGCCGTTAAGATGCGTAATTTTTTCACTTCTAATTCTATATCTTCTGTCAAATCTTAACACTTCCAGATATTTTTTATCGCTGTAATTATTTCAAATGAGATAATTAAATTAAGGGATTATATCTTATTAATTTGTCTTTATTACTAAATAAATGCCCGTTTTCATATTAAAGTCCTTATTTTATTATTAATAGAAAACTGCTTTCTAATTAGTAATTTATAACAAACCTTACTGTATTGAGATTTGAATATTAATATTAAAGAATTCTTTTAAGGCAAGAAATGCATGCTTATCGATATTAAATAATTGTTTTTGTTGTGCAAAGGCTTTTTGAGGAATTATGGCACACAAATCACCTTTCAATTCTTTAAGTTCAACTAAACGTTTAGCAGGCCTAATCTGTCTATATTCAAAATATTTACAATCACAACAATACTTCACGTGTTGTTTATTTTCAATGCTAACAAGTTGTATCCATAGAAGGTGTTGCCGTTCTTCTATTCCATCTTTAGTGTGTTCTTTTGTGATGAAATGGGCTCTAATCACACCATTTTCATATTTACGATAACTTACAATATCAATATCAGTTTCATCTTTGAGTTTGTCAAAACGTTCTCGATCAAAATAGCAATAATCAATTGGAAGCACAAGGTATTCTCGGCGATTTACATCTGACAAACTACTTCCTCCGTAATTAATCTAAATACAATAAGGTTTTACCACTATTTATATGTTAAATAAACCACTAATCAAAATGGTCAATAGTATACTAAAAAGCGCTAAAAAAATGCTTTTAGAAGAAAAATACTTTACTAGGTAATTCTTTATTTAGAATTCAGAAGGTGAATCAAATGGGTGTTAAACTAGATATCGTTAAAATAGAAAACCCAGATACAAAATATCAAGTGATAATCGGTCAAGCAAATTTTTCAATTTTTACAACTGATAATCTCTTTATCACAATGCTAACAACCGCCCCAGGAATAAAGTGTGCAGTGGCAATGAATGAAGCAGTACCAAAATTAACACGAGTAACAGCAAATGATCCAATATTAGAGAAATTAGCTTCCAATAATGCTATGGCGATTGGTGCAAGCCATGCCTTTGTTATAATGATGGATAACGCATTCCCAATTAATGTTTTACCACACATTAAAAATCATCCTGCTGTATGTTCAGTTTTTGTTGCTTCCGCAAATGAAATTGAAGTGATTATTGGCGAAACAAATCTTGGAAGAGGTATACTGGGAGTAATTGATGGCACAGCTGTTGATAAAGTAGAAACAGCTAAACAAAAACAAGAACGTCGCGATCTTGCTGAGAAGTTTGGTTATAAAGCACCATAAAACAAGTTATTTAATTTGTACAATAAAAAAACCAGAGCAAGAAAATGGGTATTCAAGGAAATCCTTGAATGAATTGGAACTATACTTGGCAAATTATGCGCCAGTGTATAGTGCAAATTTCACTCTGGTTAGTTCTTTATCTTTTCTAATTTTCTTTTGAAGTTCTTTATTATAGTTCATTTTTATCACCTTTTTGGTTATTATTCTTCTTTATTAGTGGTCAGTTTATTTGTTCTCTTTGGGTATTTTTGATCACTTTATACGCCGGTCATTAAAGCGAATTTAATTCTGGCTTGCTCATAGTCCTTCTTGATTGTTTGATTTATCTTTTGGATTTTTTTGTTCATTTTTTTTGTTCTCCGAGTTTTGTTCTTGAATAACATACCATCATTGGTATATATAAAGCGGATTCACTTTTTTGGGACTCTTATCGAGGTCACAATAAGCTACTAAGAATGATCAATTTTTTAGAAAAGTTCGATAATTTATTGTATATGGAATAAAGGTGGGCCGTGGAGTGTGATATCAGAAAAAATTTGTCTAGTAATCACGACCCATATAACTAACAACTGGCCAATTATAGTAGCCCATTTTTAGTTTGCCTTTTCTTTTCTTCTGTTCTTTCTTAGCTTTCTTCTCTTCTCTTGCCAACAGTTTTTCACCTCCAAGTATAATTACAATATTTCTAAATATACTGTGGTTAATGTCCTTTATAATATATTACATTAATTTGAGAAATAATTCTTAATTTAATGAGAAAATCTTTCCTTTACCCATAATTTAAAGGTTGTTTCTTAACAAAAAGATAATCTTTAAATGAAGTGCGTTTGAAAAGAAACAAAACGGCAAATTTAAAAAGAGAAAAGGAACGTAAAAATTACTAATAGTGATGGGCGTGTGGCTCAATGATTCCGGATGTTATCCGAATCAGGCTATGCTAGGTAGAGCACCTGGCTTTTAACTAGGTGGTCGCGAGTTCGAATCTTGCCACGCCCGCCATTTCTTTTAATCATTTCTTGAAATTCACAAAGTAAAAAATTGCTTACATATACAAATATTCTTTATTGCATTGGTTTAAATGTACTTAGAAGTAATAGGTGGGGAATGATTTTCCTAAAAATAAAATTTCTCTGACAATTTTATTTTCATTGTTACTATTGTTTAGTGTAGTTACAACTAAAATTTCTCCCCCACAAACACAAGCTTATCCAGGTTATTTGCATAAAGAACTAATCTTTGATGCAGTTGCAGTGTTATTACATGATGGTATCTGGTGGGATCACCCACTAGGTTCTGTATTGGCAGATGCTTTTTATGAGATAACTTCACCTTATAATGATTATTTACAACAAATGTACAATGCCCAAGATTATTATGATTCAAGTTGGTCTCTGCAAGTTGATCATTTTTGGGATCCAATAAGACTTCATGGGTTAGTTACATCATCAGTAATTAATGATGGCGCAGCAATTCACGCTGAAAGATTTTTCAAGAATGCTATTTCACTTTATTCTACAGATAAGTCAAGTGCTTATTTCAATCTTGGTTTAGCATTACATCTGATACAAGATACGACAGTTCCACAACATACAGTAAGTACTTTAGAGGAAATGGCTACCAAGCATGCTGAATACGAAGCTTATGCATATGATGTTTATAGCGACAGCAATATTAGTTTGCCATATTCCGCGATAGATTATTATCCTCCACCTAGAGATTGGGAAGGAAAAATAAATCCTCAGGGTTTTGTTCATACTGGAGCACGTGCAGCAAGACCTCATTATCAAGATGTTATCGCAAATAATTATGGTAGTCAAGCTTGGCACGATGCTGCTGCGGAATTGTTACCATTAGCTATTCAATTGTCAGCAAGTTTTCTATTTTATTTTTGGCAATATGTAAACAATTATGATTTTGATTTTGATGGTATACCAGGTCAACTTGAATATAATTTAGGGTGTGATTATCTTAGCAATGACACCGATAGTGATCTTCTAACAGATTATGACGAATATTACTTCCATGGAACGCATCCTGCTAATCCTGATGGCGACAATGATGGAGTATTTGATGGTTATGAGATTTTGATTCATAATACCGATCCCAATGACTCTGATAGCGATGATGATTCATTACCTGATGGTGAGGAAATATATTTAGGATTAGATAATTCAACCACAAATCCTCTTTATTGGGACACAGATAATGATTCATTATCAGATTACTTTGAGCTACTTTTTGGTACAGACCCTAATAACCAAGACACAGATGCAGATGGCTATATAGATGGTTATGAAGCAGTTACAGGCACTGATCCTACTGGCACATCTGATCTTTACACTGATATAAAATACTTTCATTTAGGTCCCCCAAATTAGCATTATTAAATGGTTTACGACCAATCATATTTGAGGATACTATAATGGGTACTGAAATTCAAAGAGCAACTGCAGAAGAACTAAAGAAAATGCGTTTTTGTCACATTTGCGGTAACCTAGTGAAACTACGTGTAGATTCAGTTGTCTACCCTAAAATCTTCTTTAGTTGTCCGGTTTGTGGAGAGATAATTCTCTTTAAAGAACGGAAAATTGTTCAGCAAGATCGTTATTAATTTAACACTTATTTTGCCTCTTCGGAATCATTTAATTGCTAGTTTTTCTATATGTATCTTTCACATTATGGTGGGTTTAGAGTCTAATTAGTCAGGAGTTTGCACTATGTCCAAGGCAGAATTGTTTGACGTCCTTAAAGAGCAACTATTTGATCGGTTAGTCAATTTCAATGCCCTTAGAAAGGAAATTTATCTCAAGGCAAATGGAACTGATTTTGCTGAATTGGGTAAAAATTGGCCTGATTTTGCTCGAGAATGCGCTTCATCATTAGTTCAAATAGCTACTGCATCAAGATTAGAGCGTTATGAATATCAAGAAACTCTTACTGAGAATATTAAAGCTCTGAGAAATAATCCCAAAGCATTTGAGGTAGTAACTAATTCTAGAGATCAATCTATCCTCATAGAGTTTTTTGCTCGAGTATTATCTATTCTATATTATGAGACAATTATTGAAGGGATTATGGAAGCACCAAAGGATACTACTGTTTTACAAGATTATGCCGCTCAAATCCATGAATTATCTGAAATAATCTTATTTGTTCTCGGTAAAGAGCTTCAAATTGACGATGAATACCTTCAAATTATGGTTGAAATTGGAAAATTAAATTTTGAGACCACAATTTATGAAGATTTAGAAAAACTAAGCTCGGGCAGAAAAACAAAAAATAAGGAATTCATTTTAGAACGAAAAATCAAGAGTTTACGCTATAAGGGAGTACTCTATAAGAATAGCTATTCGAAAATCCTTAATTTAGCAAAGGATGATTTTTGGTGGGATGACCAAGTCCTAAAATACTACATTAATAATAAAGCAGAACAATATTTCTCGGAAGCTCAAGAGATATTACAAAAAAACCCATTAGACCCAACATTACTATTGACTATTGATTTTGATATTGCTGTTTGTAAAGGGAGAGCAAAATCTGCCCTTGGTTCTTATTACCTAGAATTTGCTATTAACTCATTAATGAATAATAATCACCAGCAAGCTTATGATTACTTTATGCTTGCCAATAGAGATTTTAATGCAAGCTTAGAAGAGCTCCAACAACTTCCAGTAGAATCATCAACTACTCAAGAGCTCATTGAAGAAGTAAAAGCTAATATTGAATTTACAGAGATTTTTACTACTTTAGTTGCGTTATCGTGCTCTATCATAGAGTTATCTTCTCAAGATTTCCCACAAAAAGAGTTAATTGCACGAATTAAGAGCCTTGTATCTCTTTCTGAAGCACCATTACTAAATGTTGAATTTTATAATCAATCCGAATTCCTGAACACTGTAGGTTTTATTCTTGAGAATTTAAAGATATTAAGTGACCACGAAAAATTAACTGCAAATAGATTAGAAGCTGAAATAAAGAAAGGTTTCCATAGATTATGTGTTATTTTTAATGGACGAATCGATAATATTAGTCGCTCATTCCTACAGCTACCTTGGGATGATGATCAAAAAGATTTGGAAATTAAAAAGGCATTCTGTGAATCTGAAACGATTAAAACACAAGATATCTTAATATCAATTTTACTAATGCCAATTTACGTTACTGATAGAAATATGTTAGTTGCTAAGAGCAAGGCAGTATTAAATATTCTTAATAGTGAAACAAATCGATTAAAGGGTTTCAAAGAGAAAAACACTACAAAAGCATTATGTATGCTAGTTAAAAGTTTTAATGGATCCAATGAAGCTTTCAATAACCTTGAAGAAGGTAATGTGATAGAAGAACTAAAGAGTTTTGTGAAAGATGAATTTAGTAAAACTTTTGTTCAAAGCCACCTAAAAGAAACTTCAATATTACAAACAGGGAATCAATATTTCTTTGCTCGTTACTTATTACGCACACTACCAGATATCTTAGCTACAATGGATTTAAACAAGGTACCAAAAGATATTGCTTCATTAATAATTGAACATCATGGTAGTATGTTTGAATCAATGATAACAATTTGGGAACGTCTTTCATCCCATTATGAAGCTATTTTGAAGCACAAGAAAAAATATCAAGTAACCTCTGAGGATATTATTAATTGGACATATATTGAAAAGAAACGCGAACACACAAAAGGGGCAATGTATTTCTTCAAATCGTGCCAAGCAATCATTATGGCTCAAGAATATGCCCAAATAAAAGAACGTGCAAAAGCTGAGAAATTATTCAACAATGCAGATAATTGGGCTAGAAAATCTGCTGAATTATTTGGTTCCGTTATTGATACCTTAAAAGGTGAAGTTCAACAATTGGCAAAGGATCTCTTTAATTTTGCTGCTTTTTGCAAAACACAGAGTCAGAAAATTTCTCAAGGTAAGAAAGCCGATGATTTACCAATAAAAGATTTCGTTGTTTTAATAGGTGTAATATCCTCATCCTTGTAATGGAAAAACATAATAATTAATAATTAAGCAATAACTGATAATTGATACGAGAATAATGAAAGACCATTCACCCCTTCATACAGAGCCATTATATTGGGTAGATTCGTACTTGATAAAATTTGACGCTAAAGTAGAAATTGCCTATGATAATATCATTATTCTTGATAAGACAGCTTTTTATCCTGTTGGAGGAGGGCAAGCAGCAGACCATGGCATTATTTATTTGAAGAATAACGAAGATGTGAATTTTAAAGTAATTAACGTGGAGAAATCAGCAGATGAAATTCATCATTTTATTGAAGGTCAAGTATCAGGTAAGTTATCAAAAGGTGATACTATTATTGGGGTAATTAATTGGGAGAGGAGATATAATTTAATGCGAGCTCATACTTCACAACATCTTCTATCATCAATTATTCAAAATCGTTTTTCAATTAAAACAGAAAAAGCTGTTATTGAAGAACAAAATGTGGCAGTATATCTTGCAACCTCTATTACATATTTACAATTGAAGGAAGCAATTAATGAAACTAATCTGTACATTAATTCTAATCATAAAATCACAACGGAAATAATCGATAAATATACTATTAATAATAAAATGAGACAAAACATTCGTGGGGATATACATAAAATAGATGATGAAAAAATACGGATAGTTTCAATAGCTGAACAAGATCATTCATTATGTGGTGGAACTCATTGTAGGGATATATCTGAAATTGGTTTTCTACTTTTAACTGATTTTAAAGGTGATATAATATACTATACATTTGCTGAAGAAGCAGTAAAACAATTAACTGATATCAATTTAGCAATTATTGAACTTTCTAAAAAACTTGCATCAAAACCAGAAGAGTTTACCTCAAGAGTAACCAAGATTATTGAAGAACATTCGATATTAAAAGAGAATGAAATACAATTAAGTAAAATTGCTTTACAAAATGCAATGAAGGCAATAAAAGAAAGGCCAATCAAAATAGGATCAATCACAATCTTGCTTGGGGATTTTCATTATGTTGAAAAGAGAATTGTTCTACAAGAACTAGGTCCCTTATCAGAAAATGTAATTGCTGTTTTTATAATAAAAGGTCCAATGATACTTTTTACCTCTTCTTGTGATAATGTATCTGCTAAGATGGTTTGCGATGCTTTTTGTGTTAGCACCAATAATAAAGGAGGAGGTTCACCTAAAATAGCCCAAGCTTCATTAACTGATTTATCGGAAAATAATCTAGCAATCGTATTAGATATTATAAAAGAAAAAATAAGAGAATTAGAATTATAACCAACTCTCTTTGATGATTTCCGTCGCAGTAGGATCAAAACCGTGAATCATATCCATAATCAATTCTAAAGCATCACTACTAACATCCATTCGAACCAAATCCAAAGCTTTCTGACCAATTTCAGGTTCTTTACTAAGTTCCACAAGCATTCTAGCAAAATCTACTAACATACCTATCTTTTCTTTAGCAGCATAAGCCATACCATTTGGCTCCAAATTTACAAGTAGTTCAAGGAAATCTTTACAATAAGGGGAAGGTTTACCATTTAGCACCTTACTATTTTCTAAATCTACTATAACAGCTCCAGGATAATTACTGGCACCTTTTAAGCTGGTACCAATGATTTTTTTATCTGTAACAGCATCATCCGTCCATTCAATTGATTGGGGATATTTAGTTGGTGAGAATAATTCGAGAGTGTGAACAATACGTTTGATGAAGGTTTTATTATTGCCAGCAACAACGACAATTTTACTTGTAAGCACACCATGAATAACTCGATTAGCCTCTTTAACTTGTTTCTCAAGAAACCTTATATCTTGAACTTTTTCAGGTGACCATCGATCAACTTCTGTTTGACCAATAAAAGGTGAAACAGTTGCTTGTCTGACAGCATAATTCCTATCAAGCACTATGTTCATGACCATTTCCTTATCGTCTTTACATAAGTGTATAGTAGAGACCTGATAAAGCCCACCGATATGTGGTAAAAGATCACGAGTTGAGAGCTGAAATGTGTCAACATCTTTGCAGATATTACAAATAGCTCGAACGGTAATTATCGAATGTGTGTCTTTCCCTTTCTTTGGGTTACTCAATATTTTTGCACTCCAAAATGTTATCTAAATTCGGAATTTGATTAGTTCTTCTTAATTGATGATTGCTCTTAATTAAAAAATTAACTTTCGAGGAAAAAGCACAAAAGAAGAGTAAAAATAGGCAAAATCTTTGTTGATAGGCAAGACTATATAAGTAATTAGCTACACAAAGATTTACGCAAATCTGAATCTTTATAAAACCAGATGTAGAAATATTAGTAAAGACAGTTAATTTAATAATAACATTAAATTACAAGCTGATCCAGAGGTCAGGGTATTGATTAACGTCAAAGCATTCGACAATGTCTTAAGTAAGATAATTAAAGCCGAAGCTGGCATTAGAAAAGTTATACTAGTAGATCGAACAGGCCTAACCATTGCTCATGTTTCGAAGTTCTCCTTCTTCCCAATTGATGTAGATGGTGTAGGTGCTATTGCCAGTGCAGTATTCGTTGCCAGTGAAGAACAAGGAGTAAATCTTGATTTAGGCGATTTAGATATTGTCTCTTCAGAATTTAGCAAAGGTAAAATTTTCGCTGCAAGTTGCGGTAAGGGGATACTTTGTGTCATCACTGATAATGAAGTTAATATTGGACTTGTTCGATTAGTTCTAAAAAGAGAAGCTTCAGAGATTGAAAAACTCTTAAACGAATTCTTGTCTGAGAAGATAACTTTCCCAACATCAGCTGCTGAGAAAGCTGCTAGTGCTGCGGATGAATCTATGGAAGATAATCTTGAAGAAGCTTTGAAAGAACTTGAAAAATTCTAATTAAATGGTAAAAATAAAGGAAGCTTAACTAAAATCTGTAAGCTTCTACTCTTCTCATTTCTTATGATTAAAAAAGAGTTAAACTATTTCTTACCCTTCAAAACAATAAGGATATAATCATTCTCAGGAGCAACTAATATTTCACCATTTGTAGTATCAATTGTGAAAAAGTTAAGTTCGCCTTCTTCTAATTGTTCAACTGCTTGTGTAGCTTTACCAACTAGTGCAGAAACAAGGGCTGCAACAGATTCAGTTTTCTCGGAATCAATATCACTTGAGATGGGCAATCCTTCATTGTTTGTAATAATTACCCCTCGAACACCTTCAAATCCAGAGAGTTTTTTAAGCGTAGCTTGGAAATTTTTCTGTGAAATCATTATTCTATCTCCAACAATTATATAAATTAAACACTATTTCCCTTTAAGACTTTTCATTTTAACATAAAATAGTCAATAATTAGCTGTTAATACCTTTTTAATCAGTCCAGTATTTCCCTTTCTGTCTGTTAGTAAATTCAGCCTTTTTACTTTTATTCCAATTATCTATAACTGAAAAATACCCTACAACACGGCTTATTCCAAAGACGTTATCGCTATCACAGTAAGGGCAAAAAGGCTTGTTTTGGCTCTTAATTGGATAGGTATCTATAGATTCATCCGTTGGGTTATTGGTCATTATTTATATTCTTCCTATTCTATAATATATTAGCAATAAAAGTATAAAAAGTGCTAATTGTATGTATACAGAAAAAAACTATTATTAGTACTTATCGCTTAATTATATAATAATTTGATTGTGGACGGATAAAGCTTGAAGGTTTATTCATTAGTTGGCAAAAAATTAATTGAAAGCACACCGGATGAATTAATGGAATCACCCGTTGGTATGATAGTTGATGAGAAAGAGGAAATGATTAGGCTAATTTTAACACCTGATGCTCGAAAGAAACAAAGAGAGTTACT
The DNA here is from genome assembly GCA_016840945.1 of Candidatus Gerdarchaeota archaeon. Next base: position 12,046 of record JAEORJ010000211.1, on the reverse strand, counting down.
TATGCAGGAATCAGCTGAATTTAATAAAAATGAATTTGCTGGAACCTTTCTTGTCTCTCAACTTGAAAACCCTGAAATAATAAAAGCTTGTCTTGAGGAGATAAAATCGGGTAAAGCTGATGAACCAGAAAAAGAAAAACCAAAGCCAACTAAAGCAAAATCAAAGGGTAAAAAAGGCAAATCGAAAGACGCAACCGAACCTGTAGAAGAAGTTATTGAAACTACTATATTAGAAAGATGGGATCCTGAAAACGTTAAGAAAGTAGTAAATTACTTAGATGGAAAAGAGTATGCTTACTTGCTAGATATTCAAGAACTACTTGATTCATCTGAAGGCGAAGCTTATTGGTTAACTCAAGATTTGATACGAGAAGGAATTTTACCCGGTAGATGGGTAGGTTACTCAGATGATCAATGGGTTTATCAAATAATAGCAGAACAACCACTTAGTAAAGTAACACCAGCTAAAAGCAGCAGTTCTAATAAAAGCACAAGCAAAACCACTACAACAAAAGCTAAAAAGACTACCACAACTAAAAAACCTACTTCAAAAAGTAAAAAATAATTTCTTTGTGGCACTTACCCTGTTTTATAAATTTACTTTTTTATTGTATACCAAATAGCACAAAAGCTACAACATATGTCAAGTAAAAACTAAAGAGTGCTACTAGGCTTGAGCGATTCATCGTTAGTTCTTCTGTTTGGCTAATAGCGGTTGTCATTAATGGTAGTGTCCATACTTGACTTAAAATAATCAATATTTGTCCATCTAAAAATAAAAAAGCTGTTTCAACCATGGTTTGTAACCAAATCAAAAATAATACCAAAAGGCTGGGGATTAAAGTAAAAGGTAAGATAGCCAAAAATTTCAATGGATTGTATTCTCGTTTATAGATAATAGCCTTGAAGCCAACAGTAACTAATCCTAAGATCAACCAAGTACCCAATATCCCAATAAGAGAAAGATACCAAAAATCTACCTCAAGGGGATAAAAGCCAATTAGCACTACACCACTATCTATTGAGAAGTAAATTAAACCACCAATTATAATGAGACCCTCAAAGAAAGTGCGCAATGGCTCAGATGCTAGATATTTGAATATTTTTCGTGGCAAAAAAACAGCTATTAGAGCATGTTTTAGTTTCTGCCAGAACGTAACTTTTTGATCCATTGAATCTATTTTAATAGTTTTTACATTAGCTATTTCTATCTGGTCTCTATTTAAAATGATTAGATTATAAGCTACTTCTCCTAATTGTGTTAGATAATATTTCTTGTTCTCATCTTGATCCCAGAGGTCCTGCATAGAATTTAATTGATGGTATAATGAACCAACTTTCAAATCAAATTTCTTCTGCAAATCAAGAAATCCTACTCGTTCATGTATCTTAATGAAATGGATAATCTCTCTCCGAACTGGGCTTCCTAGTGCATTATAAATAATTTCCTCTTCTTCTGAATGGGTCAATACATCTAAATCAGTATTAGAAAGAATTTCATTTGATTTACTTTTCTTAGGCATATTTTATCCCATTCATCAATTTAATCCTATCAAGTTTCCCAATCATTTTTCTGTTCTTGAGATAAGGATGAGCTTTGAGCATAAAAATCATCAGATTGCTGACTTTCAGTTTGGTATTGTTCTTGATATTGTTCTTCTTGATAAAAAACATCCTGACCTAAATCAGATGTTGTTACAACTGAGCCTGCAGTAAAAACTTGTAGTGATTTTTTGCTCTTAGATAAAGGAGATAATCTACGTCGATCAATAAAACCACCACCAAGTATTGCGCTTAGTATTGCTATAGTGATATATTGCTCACTCATTAAAACAATGGTGAAAACATTGTTGCTAAGAGTTTCGGGATTAGCTATAATATCTAATACCATAAGGTAAACTGATAATGTAATAATTGGTAGAACACCAATAATTGAAGATATAAGAGCGTATTTTCCTTTACCAGCTATAACCGAACCAATAAACAAACCAGGTATAAAGGCAAGGAAGATTACAAATATTGCTGTTTGAGCTTGAATAAATTGCAGTAAAAGAAATAATACACCAGTAGTTAATCCGATAGTAACGATGGTAGCAAATAAAGTTGAAAATAGCCCTCTTCGATACACTTTAGGTAATAGTATTGAGTCAATATCACTCTCAAAACCATTGAAAGTATTAAGGTCAACATAAGTAACATCATGGAGATATTTAGCATATTTTTCCTGGAAAGTTTTGGAGATTTTATTCATTAATTTTTCAACTAAACTACTATTATCATCTTTATCAGCAAGAGATGCAACAAGCAATTTACCTGTGGATCCATAGATAAACTGGCTATCTTCACCTCCAATTTGTTGCAAACCCCCGATCCCGCTTTCAGTTGAAAAGGCATCAAAAGCAGTGAGAAGACCAGAAATCAATTGATCATCAATATCTAAGGTTACATATTTGTGGCTGAAAATACACTGACCATTTTCAGTGATAATCCAAATTGCTTGAATCACTTTTTTTCCTCCAATTAATAAGTAAATAAACTCTTCAAATATAATATAATTAGATTCGGATGTTTAGCATTTTAAATAGTTCCTTATAGGAAAATCTATTAGAAATCAATATATAATCGAATTAAAAAGAATTAATAGTATAAAATCAGATATGTAATATATAGGGTAGGATAATCAGCTTTTTAAGCAAGCTGAAATTTTCTCTCACCTAGATAATAATCATTTTTAGTCGGAAACCTAATAAAAGGGACTAAAAGAAAATAAGCTACAAAAACTGTAAACGGGTTCGAGTTAAAAATAGAGTTAATAATTAAAGAACAACCTCTTTTGGTGATAATTAATGCAAAGAATCTTATTAATTGGTTTAGATAAAGCGGGTAAAACAGCATTATATCAAAAATTCTTCGGTAAAAAACTACCAAATGAATTATTACAACTACAAGCTACAAGAGGTATTGCCAAATATGATGTTGACTTTCTAAGAACAGATTATGAGATTCTCGATTTAGGAGGATCAAAAGAATTTAGGCAGCAATACATTGGGAATACTGAATTGGTGAAAAATGTTGTAGCAATTATTTTTGTAGTTGATGTGCAAGATGTTACCCATTTTCAAGAAGCAGCTAATTTCCTCCAGCTTTGGGTTCAAAGTTTAGCTAGTCACCTAAAAGATGTCAAATTATATATTTTATTCAACAAGATTGATCCTGGTACTGAAGGAAAAATCAAAAGCAATTTAGAATCAATTGCTAGATTATTAGCACCTATTGATAACATTTTTCCAGGTGAAGTAATTAAAGCAATTACAAGCATTTATTCAGATTCTTCAAATCAAACATTCCAAAGAATTTTACTTGATTCACTACCTAAAAAGATGTCAAAACCAATTGTTAAGAAAGTCGAACCATCAGAGTTAACTACCGCTGAACCACAAATGACTAAACCACCAATAGTGCAAGAGGTTAAAAAACCAATTGTTACACCACCAACTACAGAAACAACAACAAAACCAACTGTAAAACCTCCTATAGGTGAGACAAAAGTTGCCCCACCAAATATAAAAGCATCTTCAAGTACAACTCCCACAACTACAATTCCATCCATTAATGCTTCTGCACAAATGAACAAAGAGGACTCAGATAAAATAAGAGAGAAAACAGCTGAACGATTAACAGATATAATAGAGGCAACATTGGATAGCAATCCTGGTTTTGTGGCAATAGCTGTCTATTCAGAAAGTGTTGAGTTGGTAGTTGGAGCAGTGCAATCAGGTCATAATCCTGAGATTTTGCGATCAATCGAAGCAACCTTAAAGAAAATCAATCTAATGCAATACATGGAACGCCTTGGTAAGGTTAAGATTGGAGGAGAAGGGCACATAAAAATTGATACTTTTGATATCTTCTTTGAAAAGGTCTCACCAGAGCATTTGAGTACAGTTATTTGTTTGGAAGTGGATGAGGATACGATTACAAATATTACCCGCTTGAATAAATATCTCAATCAAGCATTAAGTATTACCCCAGAAGGGACAGATGAAACTTCATACAAACGGTCTGACTTAATGGCCGAGCTAAAAATGAGACTTCATAATCGAGGAAAAAGCGTTGACCACGTAGGATAAAAAACTGGAAATAAAATATATCTGAATAGGTAAACTTTAACTGATAGTCCAAAATTAGCTATACATATATTCTTTAATTTGTAGTGTAGGTATTCATCGATTGAATTTTCTCTATTAAAAAGCAATAATTATATTTTTGTTGGTTTTTTAAGTAAAAATTAGAAATTAAATACAAGAAATAATTTGAGTGTATTTAATTGGAAGAATCAGAGTCAAAAATAATAATAGAAAAAGAATCTATAACTATCATTTTTCAAGATTTAACATCAGAGGATGATATTTTAGATATGCTAAAAGATGGGGATGAGCTAACTTATGATATTAAAATTCTAGTTTATAATCAAAATGAAAAAATAGCTCAATATAGACTAGAATATGATTGGTCTATAGGTACCGCTAGATTTCATCATTTTGTTTCAAAATTCTTAATTAATCCTGATTATAGAAGACAATTTATAATTGAAGGGGAATGGGAGGAAAAATTAGAATATACTACTCCTACAGGATATAGAATAAATCCAATTTGTAGAAAAGGAATTGATGAAATAAATCGTATGAAAAATACACAGTTACGTTTTAAGCACTTTGCAAATTTAAAAACAGGAGGAGTGGATGGTTTTTCAAGATTAAAATTTGAAACGTTACACAAAATGATTCCACAAAGGATTATAGACCAAATAAAAACAGAAGAAATGGATGAATCTATGACATTAAATTGTTTAAGATGGATAGCAAGAGGATTAAGACCTCAAAGAGCAATAAGAAAAGTTAAAACAGATGCAGAAATAAGAAATAATATAAGATAAAAGGTAATGATAGGTAAAGTGAGAAATGGTGGACTGAGCGAGATGTGTCCGGTTGTTGTCGCAACAACAAACCATTGAACTCGCGGCCTCCTGAATGCAAATCAGGCGATCTTCCAGTCTGATCTATCAGCCCATTCTTCATTCTTTTTCCATTTTCTTTTCTTTTTTAATCTTTTTATTTCGTTTATTATTTTTCCTTATGTGTTTTTCATCATTTTAAGGGTATTCGCCCCATGTTTTTAAATTAATGATATATGACTTGTTAATTATTGGATTTTAGGTTTTCGAGAAGCATTCTTATAGCACTATGGTAATATTTTGGTGACTAAAAATGACTGCTCTTCAAACACAAGAAAATCTTTCAGAAGAATTCCAGAAAGGAGTGGTAGTAGATTTACATTGCCATTCATCGTATGCTGGTGGTACTGGTAGTTTAGATTTACAAACAGCAATCATTAATATGCCTAAAAAAGGCGTTAACCTTGTTGGAACTGGTGATTGCCTATATCAGCCATGGTTGGATATTCTTAAAGGACAATTGGTAGATTCAGAAGATAATGGTGTGTTTGAATTAAAAGGAGCGACCAAAACCGAAAGTCAAACCAAATTCGTTCTTCAAACTGAATTAGCTATCACTGCTCCAATAGATACTTATCGAAAAAATGTTCATTGTGTATTTTTATGGCCTGATTTTGCTTCTGTTGAAGAAGCTATTATGCTGTTGGATAAATTTGAAGTAAAGAATTCTATGGGTAGACCATTTATCACTAATAATAGTGCTGAAGAAGTAGGTGAACGCATAAATGCATTACTAGATATTAATCCACTAGTAGAATTTTTCCCAGCTCATGTACTAGTCCCTCTTGGTATTTATGGCCCAAAACCCTCCATCACTTATATGGCTGATTTTTTTGGCGATGCAGCAGAAAGAATACATGCATTTGAAACAGGTCTGAGTGCTGATCCAACAGTTACAACATTAATTCCTGAATTAGATAAATTAACATTAATATCTAATAGTGACGCCCATTCAGCAGCGCTAAATCGTTTAGGTCGAGAATTAACCAGTTTGGATATGAAAAAACTAACCTTCAAAGAACTAATAGATGCTTTGCGAAATAACAAGGTTTGTTATACTGCTGAATTCCACCCTTCCGAAGGAAGATATTTCTTAACAGGACATAGGGGTGGCATTCGTGGCCATAAAGCTGATGAATTTTGTGTTTATTCTCCTGATGAAGCTCCTGCAGATATGATTTGTCCTCTTTGTGATATGTCATTAGAACCTGGTGTATTACAGAGAGCTATCGAGCTCTCGAGAGATCAAGGGTCAGAAAGAGAATATGGTAAATTTTATAGTAAGAAAAGAAATTTCTATCGAATGGTGCCATTAGCTGAAATCTTGGCTTTTAGTTTAGGAGTTAAAACCCCCAATTCCAAAGCAGTTCGTCAGCAATATGACATAATTATTGGTGCACTTGGCAATGAGTGTAAATTATGGACAACCAAAATTGATGTCTTAGAACAAATCCTTAAACAATTAGTTGATGATGAAATTGCTTCAGCTATAATAGAGGTACGTAAAGGTAATTTCTGCTTTGATCCACCAGGTTTTGACGGTAGCTATGGTGAGCTAACTATTGGTAAAACTTCCAGTTATCATGATATTGCTATTGTTAAAGGCAATCCAAAATTCAAAAAACAAACAACTTTAGATGATTTCTCTAAGTAAGGTTTTGACTAATTCGCTGAAGCACTTTTGGTAATCTTAACATAAAATTCTCTAAAGCTAATTTGGAATTCTCTACTAAAACAAACAACACTGTACTATCAGTAATACGTAATAATAGAAAGTCTTTATCCCCTTGTTTTAATTTTGTTGGATGTTGCGAGTCACTTAATTGAGTAAGAGCCAATAGTTTTTCAATCTCTAAATTATTCGCTGAGTCAATCCAATCATTAGCATCCATGACTTTTTTCATGATGAAGAATCGATTTTTAGGAGTAACTATGCCAACCATGAAAATCTCAGTAAAAATATCCATGAAATTGTAAAGTTGTTCTTCCTCTCTACTCCAGTTTGCATTTTTGGTGCCAAAAGAAATTCTACTCGCTTGTCGCTGTAACGAAGTTATTTCCCCTTTTGTAGGTTCCTCTTTTAACTCTCTCATTTCTAAAGATAATTGTCCTAGAAGTTCGTGCTCGGGAACTTCACCTAGATTTTTTAATAAAACAATATTTTCATCTACTTTATGACGTAATCCCTCATAACGACTAATTATCCTTTGAATTGTATTTTCGAGTTTTGCTTCATTTACTAGGTTCTTAATAACTTCAAAAACATAGAAATAATCCTTATGATCTTTTATAATGAAACGGTAATTTGGAGTAGTAATTTCCTCAATATAACTTGGATCAAGATTTCTGAAAGACATTCTTAATCCAACTAGAAAGTTTGTTAGTGTTGGAATATCGAAAATAGGTTTTCCACGAGGGAATTCGGAATGAATGATTTTCCCCTCATTGCTAATAATTAGAACACCATCAATCCCCGAAAATTGTTCTTGTATAACATTGAGCTCTTCTTTAGTTGATCCTTCAGCTAAAAGCATAGCAAAGAAATCATTATATTTACTGTCTTCTGTTTGATGTCGTACTAACCGTTGTCCGAATTTTTCATAATCAGGTGTTTCAGTAAGGTTTGAAATTAGTAACGTGTTATCACTTTCATAACTGCTAGCTCCTTCAAATCTTGAAATAATCTTCATAATATATGATTCATAAAGATCAATGTTAGCTATTTTTTTCTCAATCCAAAGGACATAGAAATACTGCTCTCTCATTTCAAAAATAAACTTTGAATTTGATGTTTCAATAGACTTGATTTTTTCCTCACTAATGACTTCAGCTAGTGCTTGTAATCCCGTAAGTAATCCTGCTATTAAAATAACATCCACTTGTTCTTCGGTAAGAAATTCAATGTATTTTGGTAATCCCGATTCTTCTATAACAATAAATCCCCGTATAGAATTGTAGAATTTTTCCGCAAGCCTTGTTCCTTCGATCTCTTTTGAAGTCATAGTATTCAACCATAAGTAAATCTTATTTTAGATATAAAATGAATGCTAATTGATTTTTTAATTCATTTCTTACGGCAAAAATTGTTTTTTCGTTCGAACCAATAAAATAATAATTATCTTTTTCACTCTTTATGAATCGCAAGATTAAATTTAAAATTACATTTATTAACAATATTAATTTGCAATTTTAAAATAACACAAACAAGGATTATATGATCATGACTTCCCATTCAGAAAAAGTGGATGAGTTGCTGAAAAAATGCGTACAATGTGGTTCATGTATACTCATCTGTCCAGTTTATAGAGCAACTAAAGATGAAAGCTTTTCGCCTAGAGGAAAGCTGTATTATCTTAAATTAAAAGATGCTTTTCCTGATGATATTGATGATGATTTGGAAAAGGATTTTGCTAAAACGATTTTCACCTGTGCAGTTTGCGGTCGATGTGTAGAAACCTGTTCGTCCGAAGTAAAACTGACTGATATTTTCAAAGATGTTAGAAAAGATAATATTGAACACTTTCCAAAACTGGTTCAGATTGGTGATAATATTAGCGATGAAAAGAATGTCTATGGTCTCGATAATGAAATGCGAGCTGAAACATGGACTATGGAATTGTATGATGACTTTCCAGATATTGATGATAGAGTTTATTCAGATGGTATGAAGGGAGACACTATTTTATTTGTGGGTTGTCTGATGTCTTTTAGAAATAGGCATGCTAGCGTTTTGAAGTCCATTTTAAAGGTAATGGAACATTTAGATGAAAATTATATAATCCTTGGTGGTGAGGAATATTGTTGTGGCCATCCTTTAGATCTTTTAGGGAAAACTGAAGAAGCAGATATTATGCGAAAACATAATACAGAGGTTATCCATAAAACCGGCGCCAAAAGAGTTATTACTGATTGTCCTGGGTGCTTGGAAGCGCTTATCGATCATCATAATCTTGATCCTTCAATTAAGGTTCAACATATTACAGAATATTTTGATGAAATGATCGATACAGTACCTAATAAATTAAACATTCAACTAAAATACCATGATCCATGTGAATTATTTAGAAATGATGAAGTTACTGAAGCTCCTCGCTCTTTAATGAGGAAGATGGGGATTGATGTTGTTGAAATGGAACCTTCATGTTGTGGGGGCGGTGGCATGTTGCGGGTAACAGATGAGCAATTAGCTCAGCAAATAATGGAAGATAGAATTGACAAAGAGAAACTAAAAGCAGAAGATACTTGTGTAGTAACATGTTGCCCATCTTGTTTGGAGCAATTTGAACAAAATGGGGTAACAACTTGGGACATAGCTGAGTATCTTGTAAAAGCTTTAAACCTTGAGGAGGAATCATAATGGAACGATTAAAGCGTTATATTGCAGGTGCAAATGCATCTATTTTTCAAAAAATAGATCCTAAATCAAATATTGAGGTTTTTACTCCTAAAGATGAACTTGAAATCAAGGTGGCTATTGATTATGCTAAAGATCACAATTTACCAATAACCAGCAAAGGTGGAGGTTCAGGTATGAGTGGTGCTTGTACTGGTGGCTCTCGTAAAAAAGTAGTAATTAGTTCTATGAGATTAAAAAGAGTTCATGAGATAAACTTCAAAGAAGGTTATGCAATAGCTGATCCTGGTCTAACACCTGATGAATTAAATGAAGAAATTCAGAAAAAAGATCCAAATTGGAAATTCTTTGTTGCTCCTTCTAGCAGAGATATTGCTACATTAGGTGGTATCTTAAGTACTGATGGTGGTGGAAATGATACCTGGCTTGCTGGCACAATGGTTGATAATGTTCTATCAGTTGAAATGCTTGATTACTATAATAATAAAATCATTATTGAAAAAGTAGATAATGATGTAAGAAAAGCCAAAATCATATGTTCCGATAAAGAGTTAGGAAAACAATTACAAGATATGAATTTAAGCTTAATCGATGTTGCAGGTTCACATGGCGCACTGGGTTTTGTCTCCAAATTAAAGGTTAAAATAAAGCCCCTACCAGAAAAAGTACCCCAAAGTTATTGCACTATTAGAGCTAAAAATTTGGATAATTTTGGGAAATTAATCTTTGAATTAATAGCAAGTAAAATCCCATTAACATATGGTGAAACGATAGTTGAAGCTCATCACCCAGACATCTCAGGTAAAACTTTTCCACCAATGTTTATACTTCAATATCCTGCAAAGTACGATGAGAAAATACAAATCATTTGCAAAGAAATTGATAGTGTTGAATATTTGCCTTTGGACATCAAGGAATTTGAGAAATTAAAAGATATTAGAGTAAAAATGGCTAAAAGAAATCCACCAAATGGTTATCAAATGGCATTATTTGAGGGCTATGGGATTTATGGTGATAATCTATTAAGATTTGAAGAAATAATCAATAGAATAAATTCGACATTAAGAACTCATACTTTTGAACCATTTATAAAATTCGGTCATGCCCCATCTGCTTGGTATTTTGGTGATGAACAACTCTATGGAATTATCATGCATTCTAGAGAAAACAGACCTGACATTATGAATGCAAAGGTCGTTTTTGATGCAATAGTCGATTTGGTGAAAACTTGTGAAGATTTGGGTATTACTCCTAAACCAGAGCATAAATGGCCTTACTCAAAAGCAACAGAAAAACACAAACGACTTGTTGAATTAACAAAAATCCTTGGCAACCAATTTAATCCATTTTTATTGGATTGCACCTTAGAGGAGCTTGCAGAATTAGTATTATAGGAATTTTGAATCGATTATCTCGATTCAAATCTATCCTTCTTTTTCTGGAAACAAATCCAAAACAATTCGCACAGCATCTGAAACGAAAATGGGACACCTTTCACGATATATGCCAGCATCTCTGGCACGTTGTTTTTCTTCAGGGTCATTTCCCTTAATGCCAATTAACTCATTACAGTTAATCGTTTTATAACGAGCTTCAAATTGTTTTATGAATTCATTTGTTATATCTCGAGCTGCTTGTTTTTGTTCCAAAAAATCGTCGGAAGTTTGGACAGCTAGAACACCAATAGCCATAATTGCCCCAGAAACAGCACCACATATCCCACCTCTACCTGCTATCCCACCACCAAATGCTGATGAAATTGCTGGTGCTTCATCAAAAAACACATTACGTTCTTCTAAAACTGAACGTAAAACAGCCTGTGAGCAGCTATAATTACCATTGAAAAATGAAAGTGCTTTATCAATCGCTTCTTCGTACACTTATTTCAAACCTCTAAGGAATTAGTTATTTTAATCAAATACCTTTCAGTTTTAGGGAATAAAAATATAATCAAAATTATAATAATGTGCATAGCAATGTACAAGTTGATTTGGCTATGTGGTTCCTTTATCGCCCTGATGCAGTTAATGTCTGGAAAAATCCAATAGTTCAAGAACGATATCCTCGTTATCGGGCAATATTAGATAAGGCAAAAAAAGCTCGCTATCTCATTACCAAAAAAATTCCTGCGGATATTGCTCTTGATACATCATTAGAAAAGCTCTGGGAAGCACATGATAAAATAGCTACAAGCTTTCATGATATATTATTACAAATAGATAACGGGGAATTAATCTTAGATGAATTGAAAACTCCTGAAACTTCATTTCTTGATTTAAAAGAAGCAATCGCTTATAAAATTCTAGAAAATTGCCATTTCTGTGAAAGAAGATGCAAAGTTAATAGGTTAAATGGAGAGGTAGGATATTGTAAATTAGGCAGCGAATCAATTGTATCATCAGCCTTTCTACACTCAGGTGAAGAATCGGTGCTAGTCCCTAGCGGAACAATTTTCTTTGCTGGTTGCACTTTTAGCTGTGTATTTTGCCAAAATCATGATATATCACAAGAGTGGTGTGATGAGTCAACAAAAAGAATTATTGGTGGGGTTTTAGCATCACCAAAAAAAATAGCATTACTAGCTGAGGAATTAAGAAAAGAAGGAGCAAAGAATATTAATTTAGTTGGTGGGGATCCTACACCAAATTTGCACACAATTATTTCAGCATTAAAAGAAT
>JAEORJ010000210.1 GCA_016840945.1 Candidatus Gerdarchaeota archaeon | reverse complement strand
GTAACACTCCTTTTTGGACAAACAACCAGAAAAGTGTATTGGACTATTTATTTGAAGCTGGAAGAAAGTATGGCGTTCGAGTAGGTTTATATTATTCAAGTATCGATTGGAGTTGGACTCAAAGTGAGAAAAAACCAAATCAACCTCAATTTCATGTTCTTCTAGATGAGAACAATCAAGATTTACATAAACGCTTTATTTCCTACTATCAACAACAAGTTTTAGAATTAGCTAAACTATATCCTGATGTTTTATGTTTTTGGTTTGATGGTTTTCAATTTGATCACATTAAACACCCCGATGGTTTTCTCGAGTATTTAGCTTATCCCTCTTTATATCATGCAATTAAACAAATAAATCCAAGTATATTGGTAGGATCTAATTCTGGAACAATAAACGACATTAAAAAAATGGGTGTAACTGATTTTCTGCTTTTTGAAAATATTGCAGAAAGAGGGGAACAATATGGTGCTCCTTGGCCACGTAATAGCAAACTACCAGGTGAAGTATGTCTATCTATAAATAACTCTTGGGGTTATGCTAGAGATGATAATGATTATAAGAAACCGGTGGATATTCAAGAGCTAATTATAAATAACGCAATAAAAAATGCAAACACTTTACTTAATTTCGGTCCAAAACCCGACGGTTATATATCTATTGAACAATTAAACCTGGCTCATGAAATTGGTGATCTCCTTAAACCCTATTCGGAATTACTTTTTGGAACTAGGACTATTTTAGTTCAAAGTTGGGGTGGTATAGTTCAAAATCATTTAACTAAATCTACATACCTATTTTTTTCACATACTCAGAAACTGATTGAACTAGAAAAACCTCAAAATTACACTTCATTTGAATGGCTTGTTGGTAACGGAAAAGTTTCATCTCAAAAAGAATCCAAGATGATTATTACAGATATCAAGGCAAAGTCGGTGTTAAAATTAATTTAGTATAATTATGAACCATTGGTATTTTTGACTGAAAAGTATGATGTTTAACTTTGGTTTTATTTTTTCTTTGGTTTGCGTTTTATCAGCATTAATTTCTTCAAATCTTCAAGTAAGGTATTGTCCTCGATTGTAAAAAACATCCATCTCCCATCATGTAATTGCTTAGTATTATCAAATTTATTCAGAACAAAATCGCCAAATTCAGATCTTTTTTCAGCAAATAATTCTACTTCTTTTTTCCCGAAAATGATTTGTACTTGAAACCTATCTTTCTCAGGATAAAGAGCACACCACGTTTTGTTGCTTTTTCTATAACGAATAGCCCAACCGTATTTTTTACCATAATTTATTTTTTCTGCTGAGAAGTCATAAGTCTCGTCTAAAAATGTAGTGAATGCTAGCCAAGCATCTTTTGCTGATCCTATAATTGTTATTATATCTTTATTAGTTGGTTCATTATCTTGTATTAATCTTTGAGCTTCAGCTTCATCATCCATGAATTTTCACCTAAATAAAATATTACTGGTTACAATAATTAGCTAGAAAATAATTAACTTATTGGAAGTTAATTTCAAAATAGTCATTTGAAACATTCATCTAATTCTTTCTCGAATTTTGAAGTTGAATCTATAATATAGAATATTTCAAGGATCATTGCAATATTTGCTAAACTTTCATGAGAAATTTTAGTTGAAATTTCAGATAGTTCTATAGAATATTTAGTAAATGTTTCAACTCTAGCATCTTGGATATATTTATGGATTGTTCTTAATTTTTGAATAAAACATTCAATATCAACATTTGATTTCTTTCTTTCTTTGCAGATAATTTTACCAATAACTTCCCATACTTCATTTGTTTCAAATTGAGTGAATTTTTCAGATCCACCAAAAACAAAAAGCTTAGCTGTGCGGCCATATAATGTTTCAGTTGCAGTTTGCCCTGGTCGAATTCTTCTTCCAGCTTCAACCACTAAGCCGTTTTTCATTAATAAATCAAGATATTTATACAAAGTTTTACCTTTTCTCTTTGATTTCTCAATTAACTCTTGCTTTTCTTTCTTTGTTAGATCCATCTTATCAATTTGTTTTTCAATTATTTTATTATATTCTTCTTCTAAATCTCTGACAGTCATAGGTCCTTTTCTTAATGCAACAATTATAGTTAGTAATCTATCATCTGAATAGGATTCTTTTTGTTCTGTGGTAATAACTTTCACAGTATCTTCTTGATAAGTGATTACATCTTGATAGTCCAACTTACTTCCACCTGTATTTTACTTGTTTATAAGCAATAATAAATCTTTCTCTATAATTGTAAATATAATTCTTTATTAATGGAAACCTTAATATATGTTAATAGAGAACTGTTTCTCTATATACAGAGAAAATTGGTGATTTTATGGCCATAGTTGAAGTAACTAAACAAATAGAAAGTGAAATACAATATAATCTTAAGGGATTTGCGTTTTTCTTTAGTGGGCAATTATTTTCAATACTGGGTTCAAGTGTTGTTCAATTTGTATTAATTTGGTGGGTTACTATTGAAACAGAAAGTGCCTTATTGTTATCCTTAGCTGCTTTAGTTGGTTTTTTCCCAAGAATAATCTTAACCCCTATTGCTGGAGTTTTTGTTGACAGATGGAATAGAAAAGCATTAATTGCCACAGTTGATATAATACAAGCAATATCAACAGTTGCTCTTGTATTTCTCTTTAAATTTGAAATGGTAACTATTTGGATTTTATTTTTGTTCTTAACAGTAAGAGGAGCAGCTGATGCTTTTCAAAGTCCTGCTGTAGCTTCATTAGTTCCAATTATGGTCCCAAAGAAACATCTAAGTAGAGCTAACAGTGTTCAATATCTACTTACAAATGTAATTACTTTACTTGGTCCTATGCTTGCAGCTTTATTAATGAGTTTTATTCCCATAAGTAATGTTCTATGGATTGATCCAATTACCTTTGGCATAGCTATTATTCCATTATTATTAATTAAAATACCAAAGATCACCAAAAAAGAAAAAGCTGAAAAGAAGAATTCCTTTGGTACCGAATTTAAAGAAGGTATCAGGTTTATGAAAGAGAAGAAAGGACTCTTTTCTCTCATGTTTTCTTTTGCTACAACAAACTTTTTCATAATGCCACTTTTTATTTTAATTAATCTCTATCTTTATGTTAATCATGGTGGTACAGAAACAAACCTCGCTTTTGTTCTAGCTTTTAGCCAAGCTGGTTCAATAGTAGGCACTTTAGTCTTTATTCTATGGAAAGGATTCAAGAAAAGGGTTTATGGTGTCTCAATTGGTATCATAGGCGGATTTGTAGGTGGATTAATAGTGGCTTTTGCGCCTAAAGGGATGTTCTGGCTTATGGGTGTAGGATTCTTAATATTAGGATTCTTCATTTCAATGGCTAATATCTCAAGTCAAACTATTTGGCAAAATGTTGTTCCCAGAGAAATGCTTGGAAGAGTTTTTTCTGTACGATTTACAATCGCTCAAATTATCTCTCCTTTAGCAATGGTAATTAGTGGTTTGATAGCAGCTAAAATTAACATCCAATATGTTATGATTGCCAGTCTTATATTAGGTTTAATCTCCTTTAGCTCATTCTTCATCTTTAGTTCAATGAGAAAAGTTGAAGAGAAAGAAGTAGAGGAAGTTGAAATTATTAAAATACCTGGTGAGAAAATTGACTCAACAAGTACAAAGGTGGAAGCTCTATCTCCGCCTTAATTCTTTTTTTAATTTTAGAACAAGCAAAGATTAATTAATTCGTTAAGTTATTTTGGTTCTATTAATCCTGTTACTTTATTTTAGGCATTAAAAATAGTAATAGTAAATAATGTTTTAAAAGGATAACAGCACAAATTGAATTGAGGAATATAAAAAATGACAAAATACGTCTGTCATAGATGTGGTAAAACAATTACTCCCGAAGAATTAAATCTCATGCCAGGATCCAAATGTCCTGATTGTGGTCATAGAATTTTATTGAAAACAAGACCACCTATCATTAAAAAATTAAAAGCGCGTTAGTTTTTAAAATAAAAAAAGAAAAGAGATGATAATCTATTCATCTTCTTCTTCAATTTCTTCTAAGATTTTATCGATTTCTGTGAAAGCATATTCTCTCGAGAGTAATAAGAATAATGTGTATGCTAAATCTTCTACTGGTACACGAACTTGTTCCATAGTATCTCTATCTCTAATTGTTACAGTATCATCTTCTAAAGTATCATAATCAATAGTAACACAATAGGGAGTTCCTATTTCATCTGATCGAGCATATCGTTTACCGATTTTGCCAGTGTTATCAAACATTACTTCTAATCCCTCTGCTTTTAAATCTGCAAAAACTTCTAGTGCTTTCTCATCTAATCCATCTTTCTTCATTAATGGGCAAACTTGGACATCGTATGGTGAAACAGTAGCTGGAAATTGGAACCAAGTCCATTCTCTATCATCAGTTTCACGGTAACAACTTTCAAGAATACAGTAAAGTGTACGCCCTACTCCAATAGAAGGTTCTATTACATAGGGGATAACATTCCCATTTGTGTGTTGAATTCCCATCTTTGTCTTACTAGCATTTTCATGGCTGGTTATATCATGTTGTTGTCGGAATGCATTTCCAACTACTTCTGTCCAACCAATTGATAGTTTCACTTCTAGATCAAAATTCCCACCACTATAGTGAGGTGTTTCTTTTGGTAGCATGTGTCTAAATCGAATCAATTCAGGCTTAATACCTATCTCTTCAAATAGAATTTTTTCTTTCACGAGATAATATGCCATAGCAGCATTTGGTAAAATTTGCTTCTTAACTGCTTCAGCAGCGGTTACTCTAAGAGGTTCTTCATCACCTTTCTTCTGTTGTTCTCGAGTCAAAATTGGCAAGACTTCATCAGCAATTTCTTCAAATCTTGGGGGATCATTTAATTGATCTTCAGCGAAAAATACCTCTAACTCCATTTGAGTAAATTCCCTAACTCGAATTATAAATTGCCTTGGAGAGATTTCATTCCGGTAAACTTTGCCAACTTGAGCAATTCCGAAGGGTAATTTTGCTCTCATACAATGAGCTATTCTTTTGAAGCTGGTAAAGATATTTTGAGCTGTTTCAGGCCGTAAATAAGCAACATTTCCTTCAACAGAACCAACTTCGGTTTTTAACATAAGATTAAATTCCCTTGCATTCATGAATTGACCATCACAATTGGGGCAAGTTAAATTATTCTTTGTGATGATTTTATCCAATTCATCTAAATTCAATCCATCAACATTTTGTTTTAATTTATCTTCAATTACTTTGTCAGCACGAAACATCGATTTACATTTTTTACATTGAACTAATGGATCACAGAATTTTGCTAGATGGCCTGATGCTTCAAGAACTTTATCTGGGAGTAAAATAGCTCCTTCAATTTCAAAATGATTTTCATCTTTAACAAAATAATCTCGCCAGAAACTTACTAGCTTTAATCTCATTAAAGTACCAATTGGTCCATAATCAAACGCCCCGGAAAGCCCTCCGTAAATCTCTGCAGTGGGGAAAGCTATCCCACGTCTGAATGACACATCTTGTATTTTATCCAGTAATGTTTGATTATCATCTGATATAATTAATTCCTCCAAATATATCATTACAATACCATTTTTCTAAATTATAACTACTTTTGAGCAAAATTTCAAGATTAAAAGCATTTTCGTTCTAACGGTCTTTTTATATTAAATATTGTTTTTTCAGTTATATCGTAAATCTTTTTTGATAGAATTAAAATTTCAACTTGATATTAATAATGGGTGGATGAAAAGTGTCAGATAAAAAGCAAGAAAAAACAAAAGTTGAAAATGAAGAGAAAATAGAAGAATCGACAGAAGAGAAACCAAAATCTAAATTTAAATTTGAATGTACGCGATGTGGGAATTGTTGCCAAAATAGAGATTCTATACCTGTCACCTTTGATGACTTGGCAGGCTGGACGAAACAAGGGAGTTTTATGAGTATTATTCTCCCACATCTTGAGTTACGTGGTATAAGTGAAGATGATGAGTTGGGTAAAATAGCTTTAGTACCATACATAGTTATGAAAGATGTAGATGAGAATAAGAAGGGAACATGTCCTTTTTATGATCCTGAAAATAAAATGTGTAATATTTATTTTGCTATGCCTATTTTCTGCAAGACATTTCCATTATCATATAATGGTGAGAAGTTCTATGTTTCTGATCCTTCTTGTCCTGGTATTGGAAAAGGTGATATGACTAAAGATAAATTACTCGAAATGCGTCAAATAGCTGTTAAAGATTTCAATGATAGAGCGGATACTTCGATTGCAATGGTACCTATACAGGGTTTATTCATAAGGCATTTTATGAAACAATCCCAAGAAACAGTAAGCAAATTATCACCTGAGGAGCAAGAAGAATTAGACCGATTAATTAAGAAATCTCAAACTGAGAAAGCAAATAACGATAATGAATAATTAGCTGGTTAATTTCCAGCTTTTATTCTAATATTTCCACAGAATCTACTGTTCCATCCCCATTTAAATCGAATCCTTCTACAACTAATCTATAGGATCCACCTGAATAATCTTTCAATATTTTTTCCCAATTATTTGTTAAAGCTAAAATTGCTGCTTTAGTTCCTCTCCTTCCTTGACCTGCAAAAGCAATAACTGTTTTTTCTGGGTTATATGGATTTTTAGCTTTGAAAATAATCCCTACATTATTTTGCGAATAAAAAATTTTAGGGTCTCGAGAAGTAATTCCACGACCAAAACGAGCATCTGGAGCAATACCTTGTATATGATTATCAAATGCTGGTTTCTTCATTTTAGCATTTATATCTTGAGTAACAAGGTTTACTGCTGGACCACCAATAAGAATCAAATTTTGATCTAAGGCTTTTTCAGCACGAACTTCAACATCAAGTTTGACATAAAGCTCTTCTGTAGATTTTAGAATTTGCCCCATAAACATTGCTAAATAAATTGCATAGTGACCGTCTCGAGCCCAAGTTTTATGAGGACCATGAGCATCAGGAGCACCAACAACTACTAATCCATCAAATGAACCTTCTCGTTGGAATTCTTTGAAAAATAAATGTAATTTTTCGTCAACCTGTGATACACTTTGAGAGATGAATCCCTTATCTGCAGGATTTAATTCAATTCCAAATGATGATTCATTTATAGTATAAAATCTAGCAATTGCTCCTCTAATTTCTTCCTCATAAGCTACCTTGATTAAATTTGCTTTACTTAGCTGACGCAAGTGGTAGTAGATTTTTTGTTCATGCAGATTTAATTCCCTGGCTAATTCTGCAGCAAATTTTGGTTCTTTTGAGATTTTTTGAAGAATAGTCCATCTTATATCATGTAATATAGCTTTCATTTCAGATGGTTCATTAAAAATCAATATGTCTTTTGATGCTAACCCTTCATCAGTTTCTGTAACTAATTTCTTCTTCATACTATATTCCTCAAGAAAATCTCTTAGATTGAGTTTTTCATATAAACTCGTTAAAACATACCCCTATAAAATATTTTTTAATGGTTGGCGATATTATAGCAAATTATTTAATAAGAACTTCTGTAAACCACTATAAAATAGTTAATAATGGTGCTGTCACAATTTTAGAATTTCTTTTTAATAAAAACAGCTCCTAAAATATTACAAAATAAACTTTCAGGTAAAAATAATGTGCGGTATAATTGGTTACAAAGGTTCGCAAGTAGCTGCTCCTATTCTTTTAGAATCATTAAAACGCTTGGAATATCGAGGATATGATTCATGTGGTTTTGCTACAATAAATGATAGCGATGAAATAGAATTAAGAAAAGGTGCAGGGAGAATTGAGGTTGTAAATGAGCGAAAAAATATTCTCGAATTAAAGGGACATGTTGGTATTGCTCACACTCGATGGGCAACTCATGGAAAAGTTGAAGATGAAAATGCTCATCCCTTTTTATCATGTGATGGCAGGTTTGCTTTAGTACATAATGGCATCCTCGAAAATTATGTTGAATTGAAAGAAAAATTAATTCAAAAAGGGCATAAATTTACTTCCACAACTGATACTGAGGTGTTGGTTCATTTAATAGAAGAGTTCGCTAAAGAAGATTCTAATAACGCTATAATTGATATTGTTGGAAAATTAGCTGAAGTAGCTAAAGGCGCCTTCACATTCCTTTTACTTGATAGTAAAACTAAGGATATTATTGCTTATAGAAAAGACTCTCCTTTAATTATCGGAATAGGTAAAAATGAATACTTCACTTCCTCTGATATTACATCCTTTCTAAAGTACACTAATCAAGCTATTATTATGGAGAATAATCAGTTAGCTATCTTGAATAATTCCTATAAAATCTATGATGTGACATCAAAAACATTAGTGCCCCCAAAGATAACTAAAATAAAATGGACTGCTGAACAAGCAAGCAAAAGTGGTTATCCCCACTTTATGCTTAAAGAAATATTTGAAGAAGAAGAAATTTCAAAGCATTCTCTCGAGCAAGATCCAATAAAAGTTCAACAAATGGTTAAAATTCTCTCGAGAGCAAAACAAGTTTTCTTTCTAGGATCGGGTACATCTTATAGAGCTTGCCTTATTGCTTCTATATATTTTTCAAAAATTGCTAAAAGAAATTTCATGCCTATTTTAGGTTCAGAATTTAAAACCTATCAAGATATCATTGATGATAAGACGGTTATTTTTGCTATTAGTCAAAGTGGTGAAACAGCTGATGTTTTAGAAGGATTGCGAATAGCAAAAACAAAAGGTGCTAAAATTGTTTCTTTAGTAAATGTAATGGGTAGCACTATTATGAGGGAATCAGATCAATATTTAACATTAAATGCTGGTCCAGAAATAGCTGTAGCTTCAACAAAAGCATTTACATCTCAAGTTCTTATATTAATATTACTCGCTTATGCTATGGTGGGTAGAATTGACTTGGGTCGTAAATTACTTGTTGAATTGATTGAAAAATTTGGTCAAGTAATGAAATTATCTGATTCTATAGAAAAATTAGCTAAAGATGTTATGAATAAAGATGATTTGTATCTTATTGGAAGAGGTGTATCGTATCCAGTGGCAATGGAAGGTGAATTAAAAATTAAAGAAATAGCCTATATTCATGCAGATGCTCTAGCTGGTGGTGAATTAAAACATCATACACTAGCATTAATTGAACCAGGTGTTCCTTGCATTGCTCTAGTGCCAATGGATGATACAAAGGATGATATGATAAACAATATCATGCAGATAAAAGCTCGAGGTGGGACGATAATTGGAATTTCATCACAAGAATTGGAGATATTTGATTATTTTATTCCAATTCCTACTATCGAATTAGAACCAATATTGATGATTCCAATTTTACAGTTGATTTCTTATCACCTCTCAATCTTGCGAGGTAATGATCCAGATTTCCCAAGGAATTTAGCAAAATCTGTTACAGTGCTATAAAATTCCTGCTTCTTTTTTCTTCCTTCTTTCCCATTATAAATTTCTAAGAAAAAAAATCAACACAATTTGGTTAATTAAATATTTGAATAATAAATCATTTTTTAATTTAATATATTACTTTTATCGCCAATATGTTTAAATAGGAATTGTTCACGACATATAATTAACCTACAATATGTTGTGTTTAGGGGAACACAAACCACTAGGACTGGTATAGTTAAATATAATGTATAACACATTTAAACTCTCCTAGAAGAAAGACCAACAAATGGAAAATAAAACGGTCGCAAAATAAACATAAAGTCAGAAAAACGAGTGGAATAATATCATGAAGTGCCCATATTGTCAATCTCCGAATACTAGAGTGATAGATAAACGTCTATCAGATGATATGAAAATTAATCGTCGGAGAAGAGAATGCTTACAATGTAACAAACGATTCACCACTTACGAAAGAGTTGAACAAGTAAAGCTCACAGTGGTAAAGAAAGACAAAAGAAGAGAACCTTTCAACAGAGATAAAATTAAAGCAGGGATAGTAAGAGCGTGTGAAAAACGACCTATAAGTCTAGAAGAGATTGAAGAACTTATTGATGATATAGAGAGCGAACTAAGAAAACAAGACGAAATGGAAGTCGAAACAGCACTCATCGGTGAAATTGTCATGGAGAAATTACGACAATTAGATGAAGTTGCTTTTATTAGATTTGCTTCTGTTTACAGACGGTTTACAGATATCGCTTCATTTGAGCGCGAATTAGAGAAATTAAAGGTCGTAAAAGAAGTCCAGGTCGGTGAACAAGACTCAACCGAGCTATTATTACTTGTTTCTGGTGATACAAAAGAAGAAATATCCAGTTGGGATCGAGATAAAATCACAAACGCTTTGATCCGTGAAGCAGGATTGGAAAAAATGGAAGCTGAAACAATTGCTTCTGAAGTTGAACGAAAGATATTTGCTTCTGGCATTGATACAATTTCAGTTGATTTAATACGAAGCCTTGTTGATAATGAGCTATTTATACGAGGACACAGTACTAAACTAGCTCAACAAAAATTAATTGGCATGCCAATATTTGACTTGAAACAATTAATTCATTCAAAAAGCAAGGAAAATAGTAATGTAGTAGCTAATAATCCTGAAGCAGTGAACTTAGCTATAGCTGAAACAATACTCAAAAAATATGCTCTACAAGAAATATTTACTCATGAAGTTTCAAATGCCCATAGAAAAGGTGTTATTTATATTCATGACCTCGGCTTTCCTGTAAGAGTCTATTGCTCAGCTCATAGTCTAGAATATATCAAAAAATATGGTTTGAATCTATTAAACCTTTCAACTGTTTCAAGCCCAGCAAAACATGCAGATACTTTAACAGGACATCTAAATACTTTCTTAGCATCTATGCAAGCTTATTATGCCGGTGCATTAGGCCTAGCTTATCTTAACATCTTCTATGCACCATTTTTTGTTGATGTTCCTTATGAACGCATAAAACAAGAAGCTCAAAGGCTAATCTATTCATGTAGTCAGAACGCTTTCTCTCGAGGTGGACAAACACTTTTTGTTGATTTCAATATTCATCTTGGTGTACCAAATTATCTCAAAAATATACCTGCTATTGGTCCGGGTGGGAAATACACCGGGAAGAATTATGGTGATTACGAAAAAGAAACACAATTGTTCGCTAAAGCGTTAATGGATGTTTGGTTAGAAGGAGACGCACAAGGAAAAGTCTTTCCATTTCCAAAATTTGATCTTCATGTTGATCAAAATTCATTTGATGACCCCAACCAATACGAATTACTACAAAAAGCATGCAAAATTGCTTCTGATAATGGTTCAACCTACTTTATCTTTGATCGTGATGAAGTCAATCTTTCAATGTGCTGTAGATTAAAAACAACTATCAAAGACATGTATATGGTCGAACACCCCGAAAGCATGAGATATTGTGGGTTCCAAAATATTAGTATTAACCTACCACAAGCTGCTTACAGAGCAGGTAAAGGTAATATAAATGGTGTAATTGATGAAATCAAGCGTGCTATGGATATAGCTATGCAAGCTCATATAGAGAAGAAGGAATTCATAAACCAATTAATGACTCAAGAAAATGGTACTTTATGGCAAATTGGAAAAATAGCTGAAGATGGACGACCATATGTTGATTTAGAGAAAGCAACCTACATAATTGGTGTTATTGGTTTAAATGAATGTGTTCAATATCTTATTGATGAACAGCTTCATGAAAGTGAGAAAGCATATAAACTTGGCTTGAAAATCATCGCTGGGATGAATCTTAAAGCTAAAAGTTTGGAAGAGAAATTTAACTTAAGAGTCACATTAGAAGAAACTCCTGGTGAAAGTGCACCATATAAATTCGCAAGAACAGATATTCAAGAGTATCCTGATAGCATACAATATGTGAAGGGTGACTTAGAAGAAGGAGCGATCTATTATTCAAATAGTGCACACTTCGCAGCAGATGCACCAATTGATATAATCGAAAGAATTTCAAAACAAGGGAAATTCAATACCTTAATTGAAAGCGGATCCATCACTCATATATTCATAGGTGAACAAAAAATTGATCCTGAATCTATCCTAAATCTAGTTAGAAAAACATGGGAAAATACTCAAAGCGCACAAATTGTCTTTTCTCCCGAATTCACAGTATGTAGAACTTGTGGAAAGGTAAGCAGAGGATATGGCCGAGAGGTAAGTCCTCATGCCCATAGCGGATAGAAGGATGGGAAGAGATAACCAAAAATTGAACAAGAAAAAAGTTGAGGAATAAAAGCATGGAACAGGCGAAAATTGAAGACAAACTATCAAACATAACCAAAATTGAAACAATAGAAGAACACAGCAAAAGACTCGAGGCGGGTGAATCTTGTTCCCCACATTGCCCATATTGTAACAGTGATGAAGTTTACGGTATGAGCAGAGTTGTGGGTTATTTCAGTATCATAGAAAACTGGAATAAATCCAAAAAATCCGAATTGAAGAGAAGGCAGCAAGGTAATTATTGGTTTGAAGAGGATAAATAAATCCCTTCATTAACCAAACTTATCCTTCTCTCATTTTATCTTTTTATAGTAAAATATGGTAATTATAAATCAGAGAACAATGAGGTTTGTTAAAGTTGAAACTAAAAATATTCACAAAAACTGATTGTCCAAATTGCCCTGCAGCAAAAAAAATTGGTCAACAATTAGAGAAAAAAGGCGCAAATATCGAGTGGTTTGACCTCGATAATGAAGAAGGTTTATCTGAAGCAGTGTATTTTGATGTATTATCTACTCCATCTTTAATAGTAACAGACGAAGATGATAGTGAAATTAAAGCTTGGAGAGGAGAAGTTCCTGAGATAACTGACATTCAAAAAGAATTAGAAATGAAATAAAGGAATGCTCAATATGCCTGGATTAGAGATAAAAGGCTATAAACAAGGATCATTGATAGAATGGCCAGGTTTAATTGTCGATAGCATTTTTCTAGCTGGATGCGACTTTCGATGCCCATTTTGTCATAATCCAGATTTAATTCCTTTAGATAAAGTTGAGAGTTATGATGTAAACGATATTTTAGCTGAATTGGAAAAAAGAGTAAAAACAAAATGGTTAGATGGTGTCTCAATTACAGGTGGTGAACCAACCATAAGTAAGCGTTTACCAGAATTTTTAGCTTTACTCAAAAAAATAGGTCTAAAAACAAAAATAGATACAAATGGATCTCATCCAGAGGTTTTGAAGAAATTATTTGATGAAAAATTATTAGATTATATTGCTATGGATGTAAAAGCAATTCCTGAAAAATATAATGATGCTGTTAGGGTAAAAGTCAATATGGATAAAATTAGAGAATCTATCAAATTAATCATTAATTCAGGTTTAGATCATGAATTTAGAACAACAGTAGTACCAACACTTGTTGATCCATTAAAAGACATATCAATTATAGCTGAAATGATTAAGGGAGCTAAGAGATTTTATCTCCAACAATTTAGACCATTAAGGTGTTATGATAAAGAATTTGAAAAACTAACTCCTTATACATTAACAGTTTTAGAAGAAGCATGTACAAAAGTAAAAGACCAATTTCTTATTTGTGAAGTAAGATAAATAGAACCAGTTTTTAAACTAGTTGAATAAATTCCAAATGATTTCGTAGGTTTTAAAAAGCAATCTGTAGAACTTTTCTAAGAGGTAAATCCAGTTGACAATTATAAACGAATTAATTCATAACGGTGTAATGATTACAGAAGTACCTTATAATGAATTAAGTATAGAAATAAACGGAAAACCACATAAGCTAACACCTAAGCAAGAAGAAATGGCTATAGCTTGGGTAAGAAAGTTATCAACAGTATATGTAGAGGATCCTGTTTTTTGTGATAATTTCTTCCAAGATTTTAGTGAAGTATTAGGTCAACAAGGACTTACCGATGAGGAAATTGATTTCAATGAGATTATTGATTTTATTGAAAAAGAGCGAGAAAAAAGGGAAGCATTAACTAAAGAAGAAAAGAAGCAAGCTAGAGAAGAAAGAAAAATCATAAGAGAACAACTTAAAGAGCACTACGGGACAGCAATTCTAAATGGCGAGAAAGTAGAAATTAGTAATTGGACAGCTGAACCAAGTAGTATTTTTATGGGTCGGGGAGAACACCCTATGCGAGGGAAGTGGAAAGCGGGACCAAGTAGAAATGATATTATTTTGAATCTAAGTGAAAATGCTCCAAAACCAACAGATCATAATAATAATGTAGTTGATGATTGGAAGGAAATTGTTTTTGAACCAGAATGTCTTTGGATAGCAAAATGGGAAGATAAGTTATCTGGTAAAACAAAATATGTTTGGCTATCTGATAATACACCGCTTAAACAAGATAGAGAGATTGAGAAATTTGATAAAGCCCAAAAAGTAGGTAACAATCTTACAAAAATAAGATCTGAAATATTGAAAAATATTAGCAGTGAAGATAAACGACAGCACAAAGTAGCTACTGCCTGTTATATTATCGATTATCTTAACATGAGGGTGGGGGATGAAAAGGATGAAGATGAAGCAGATACAGTTGGCGCAACAACTCTAAGACCAGAACATGTTACTATAAATGGTACAAAAGTGGCATTTAATTTCCTTGGCAAAGATTCTGTCGAATGGAATAAAGAAGCTGAATTTCCTGAAGAAGTAATAGTTGTCTTAAAAGAATTAATAGAAGAAGCAGAAAAAAGTGATGATGAAAAAGCACAGATATTCTCTGATATCAGTAGTAGGCATGTAAATGCTTTCTTGGGTGAAATTGTTGATGGTTTAACAGCTAAAGTCTTCAGAACATTTCATGCAACAAGCACTGTAAAAACAAATTTGGATGAAAGCGAAGTTAATGTTGATGATCCTGAATTTATGAAGAAAGAAGCAGCAGTAATGGCAAATAGAGAAGCAGCGATAATTTGTAATCACATGAAACAAGAACCAAAGAATTGGGATAATAGAATCCAAAAATTCCGAGAACGAAAAATGAAAGCTGATGAACGAATTGATAGTGCACTTCAAAATCAGAAATTACGAGAAGAAAAATTAGACGAATACAAGTTAAAATTACAGGAAAAGAAAGATCAATTAAACGATGTTCAAGAAGAATATGAACAGATAAAACAAGATTATAATGCATTAAAAGAGATGCTTGAACCAATAGAAGAAAATGAAAAGCAAAAACTCAAGAACGAAATAGAGAAAACGAAAAAGAAAGTAGCTATTGTTAAAAAACGAGTGGATAGTGCTAAGAAAAGAATAGATTCAGCTAATAGTCAAGTCGAACGTGGACGAAATAGTGTAGGAACAGCAAAAGAACGAGTCTATAAAGCAAGATTAGCTAAAAAGAAAATAGAATCGCAAGAGCGAATATCAAAAAGCACAAAAACATGGAACCTTGGCACAAGTTTGAAATCATACATCGATCCACGGGTTTATTTTGAATGGGGTCAAGAGGTTGATTATGATTGGCGAAATTACTACTCAAAAACACTTCAAAACAAATTTTCTTGGGTAGAAAGAGATGAAGAGGACTAAAAAATAGTGATTTTAGTAATTAACAAACATTTAAAAAAGCGAAAAAATACTTTGAGTGTAGAGAAAAACCAAAAATTGGTCTTAAAAAAATTACATATTTTAATTGTGAAACTCTAAATAAACGATTTTGAAAGAATTTTACTGGTAGGTTAAATCGTGGCAGAACTGAAAGTCAATTTAGAAGAAGGCGATGGGTGTTACTATGCCCATGCAGCTGAGCTCTTAGGATGCTTCTCAAAAGCTGAAAGCAGAACAGAAGCTATTGATGCAATTCTAAAAGATATCAAGCTATATAGTGAGTGGATTTTATCAATAGGTATTGATTCAAACTATAAACAAAAAGCTAAGGATTTCTTGGCAGGAATAAATGAGTTAAATATTATTGAGGAAATAAAGGGGATAGAACAATTACGAGAATCATGTGGCTCATCAGCCTTATTTATAACTGATAAAGAGCAACTTTCTGAAGAACAATTTGAACTTTATGTTACAATAATAAACAAATTACCTGAAGAATTAATGAGGATAGTTTCTCATTACTCAAAAGAAGATAGAACAACTTATATCATAGAAAATCAACCCAATATAGATGAAGAACTAACTGATTTATACACAACTGAATTGGTTTTTATTTCCAGATTTGGTGAAATAGTAGAACAAAAATTCCTCGAAGCAATAGGTATGACAAAAGAAGAACTTGACACTTTAACATTATTAGAAAGAGTAGTTAAAGTACGACAAGGTGCAATTGCTGTATTAAGATACTATTATCCAAAAATGGCTGAAAAAGAATTTAATTATGCAAAAGAATCAGAATTTCCAAATGAAAAATGGACAATAAAGAAACTATTAAGAAAATTCATTGAACATGAAAGAGAACGAACTGATGCAATAAAGCGACTTGTTAAAGTTTTAGAAAATCGTCCAAAAACAGCCAAAAAAGAATAATTGTAATTCTTCTAATATTTTCTCTTTTTTATTCTTATAATTTGATCAGTTTTTACTGGTCACTTTTTTTCAGTTACTTAATATTAACTGACCACTTAATACATTATCAATTAAGAAGTGAGATGATGGAAATGAAGAAAACTTCCGACAATTGGAAATTAGACGAGTTAAAAATGAAAAATATTAAGGAGTTTCGAAAAGAGCTCACAATATTTCGAGTAACATTTCATTAAACCTTGCGCTAATTACCAGTCTGTTTCAACTGGTAATATTCACTAACAAAAATTTGTAGGTGATCTGAAACAACTGCCTTCAAGAGAGGAACGGTGTAACAAATCATCGTTCTTCTCTAATAATCATGAAAATGAGATTTTTAAAATGATTAAAACTTTATTTCCATTGAAATGAACAATCTTTACATTGATATTGACGATGAACTGCTGCAGGATTAACTCGAGTATGCATCCCACTACAGGTATACTCATAAGGTGGATGTTGATTCTTAATCAAAGTTTCAATATTTGTTGATTTACATTTTGGGCATTTCATACTTTACATTATTTATTCAAAAATTAAAAAGAACTATTATCAGTCTTAATTACTCCAGCAAAAAAATTAAACAAAATCATAACCAATTTCTTCTGCAGATAAATTGATAACATCTTTGAACTCATCTCTACGTTTCTTTAAAATGCGTCGAACAAGAGCATGTCGTATTTGCATTCGAAGAGATTTAATTTTAGAAAATGTTTTGATACAAGCTAAAGTGGAATTCATAATTTCATCAGCTTGATCACCATTCGGTTTGAGTTCTTGCATAATTATTCCATTATAATGGAGTTTCTTAAGATATTTGAAAAAATCGTTGTAAGGCATTTCACCTAAACCTAATGGTAAATGTAAATCCTCTGTTTTAGTGCAATCAGAAATATGGATGTAGACTATTTCTTTCTCGAGATCAACAGGAACATTCAACCAATTTTGCCAATCATTAACATATCTATGAGAGATATCTAATGCATGTCCAGCTAATTGTTTACCAAGGTAATCTTTTGCTTGAAAATAAAACTCCATGAAATGTTCATCAGAATATCCCACAACATTTTCAAGAACGATTTTAGATTCAATTTGAGATAATCGTTCAAACATCAATTCATATTTGCCATTAGGATCTTCTGTGATATGAGCTAAGGTATAAATGAGATTTAATTGATCATTCCATTGATTGATGAAAGAGATAACTTCTTCTCGAGTATGATCATATTTTGTATCCTCAGAAGCAAAATCAAACCTATCACGATTGAAAATTGGTAGATGAAGAGTGGTTGTTGTTTTACCAAGGGTTTTTAGCACACGGTCAACTCGAGGAATAATACGCCAGTTGAATTCAAAATGCTCTATGAGTGTTTTTTTCATCAAATAAATAATAAGGTCAAGAGTTAAACCTTGGATAGGCTCAAGAGCAAAACCAACCTTCATGAATCACTGCTTCCTAGATGAGTCAATTACATAGTAATTTCGCACTCAAATAAATTATTTATTATAATTAATAAAAAAGAAAATAAAAGGAGATAGCTTAACTAATGTCTTGAATTAAGCTATATTCTCTTTGAGCAGCTTCTTCATCTTGGAAAACACCTATTTCTTTACCGATAGCAACAGCAAAAGAGGCAACTGCTTTACCTTTAGCAGTAATTAAATTAGCATCAACAACAACTTCATCCTTAATATAATTACCAGTGGTGAAATTGGTTTGCCAATGTTCAGGTAACTCCCCACCACCAGCAGTAAATTGTTTATTAGCAAGAACATTGGTATTAGAGAGTAAGACGGGACCACCACAAATTGCTGCAATAATTTTACCTTTTGAATTGAGTTCATTTAAAATTGGAATAAGTGGTGAATTTTCCTTTAAATGTTGAAGAGCACTACCACCTGGGATAATGAAAACATCAACATGATCAGTATTTAGTTCTGAAAGATGGATATCAGGAGTAAAATTGAGATTTTCTTCACTAACAATCACTCCTTCAGATAAACCAACAGTAGTAATCTTTGTTTTGCGTAAAATAAACGCTGGAAAAATCATCTCATAACCTGAAAAACCATTGAATAATAGGAAGTAGGTATTAATCATAACAGTTCACATAAAAAATAATATTTGAAATAAAAATAGCTTACTAACAATCTGGAATTTTTAATTTTAAACTTAAACAATTGGTAAATTAAGAAAGAGTAGCAGTAATTATTGACCTGTATATTTTATTCTACGTTTATCAGTTAACCAAATAAATAATCCTATTAGAGCTAAAACACTGAAGCCGGAAATTAATCCATATTCAAAACCACTTAACTCAGAAGTAGAAGAAGAATTTATTGTCATAGGTTCAATATTATTATCTATTCCAGCTAAAGTTATTTCTTGATTAATTATTAAAAAACAGCTTATAATTATTGGCAATAATAAAAATACCTTATTACTAGACATATAATAATGCTCCTATAATCAGTAGGTTTAATTCATAACCATTTATAAGAATTATTTCATAAATTATTATTATAAGTATAAATAAAAGAAACACAATTATTAAGTAATCAAAAGAATTACAATTAGAAAAAATGTTATTATAAGTAATACTTTTTATGATATATCAACCAATTTACAATTAGTATTAAAATTGAGGATATGAAAATGAGCTCTGTTAGAGTAGAAACTCAAAAAATAATTCGTGAATTCGATAATGTTCCAAGTTATACTATTTTAGCATCTGCGTCAATGCTTCCATATTTAGAGGATCCATTAAACAGAGCACGATTCTTTGATTATAATAAAGAGTTAGAGTTATATTTTGACTCAAAAGACATTAATCGTTTTACTCGATTACAAAAATTGACTGAGATAATTAGTGATAGAATAAAAGGTGATAACGTAAAAGGTTTCGAGCGCTATCTTAAGTTATTCAGAGATTATGGCTTAATGTCTCGAGAGAAAGAGGGTCCTGAGGATGGTATGGCTTGGCAAGGATTCGGGGGTGTGCATTCGCATTATAATCTAACTCATATAGGTAAAGCAGTATTGATTTTCCAAACATCTTTAAGATGCAGTGCTGTTGATTTCAGAAAGATAACTGCTTTTGAATATTGGGAGGATGTTTTTCATGAAGAAGTTGAAATGATAACTTCTAGTATTGTTAACAAATCATTGAAAATTAGGGATAAAGCTAGTTATTTCTATGCTAAGAGAGAAGAAACTAGTTTTATAGCTCAAGGAATTTTTGAGTATATTGCGGGAGCACCAAAGAAAGTAACTAGTGAAATGATTCGCAAATATGTCTTTGATAAAGCTGGGGAAATCCATTTAGGTGAAATACCTGTAGCATTAGATCTTATTAATCCATTACTTACAATTAGTGGCGATTCATATAGCTTGAATCCCAAAGGTGAGCAAGCAAGTTTAGGGTATGCTAATTTATTGGTAGAAGTTGCTTTAGAGCAAGATGATACAGAATTGGTTCATTATATGGTAGCTGCCAAGAATTTGGAAGAAGGCACTAAAGAAATCATGAAGCAGTATGCTTTATGGTTCTAATGAACTATTCGAAGATTCTCACATAGCAAATAATCAATCAATATATTTATAGAAAATACTTAAATTAACTTTATTTTCACCAAAAATTATGAACGCTACTGATAATTTACTTAAAATGAATGATTATATTAAAACTGTCTATAGAATTGATTCTTATTATAATCCAAGATCTTTTAGAGCACTTAATTCGAATGTTTACTATCAATCTATTTTCCAATTACATCTTGATTCATTACAGATTTTATTAATGTCCGAAGATCAGGAAATAGCTGCTCTATATAAACCACATTTTGAATCATTTCTTGGTTATTTGGAGATTTACAAAGATTATGGAAGCAATTCACCTTTGAATGTTATTGATAATAATATCGATAGCAGATGGCAAAGAAGGCAATTTATTAATTTAATGCGAGAATTCTTTTCAGCTGAAAAACCAGAATTTATCATCCATTTTCTAGGTCAAATGACATTAGGTGAGATACCTGATATTAAAGCATCCGATTGGAAATTTGGGAAATATCCAGCTCATTATACGAACCAAACTAAATTAAAAGCAATGCTAATTCATCATACAAATTTAATTGAATATTGGAATGAATTCCAACAGTTTATTAAATTATTAGAAAAGCATTATCCAGATGGAATTACAAAAAATGGAGCTCATAAAATCCCTCGAAAAAAAGATATCTGTCAAATGTTATTACTAAATTCATACTTCCCAGATTTATGGCTTGATTTAGCTCGAATATCCAAGAAAGATAAGAAAGATAAGGGCGCTATTACTTATCTTCGAATTGCTTTATGCTTAGATCAAACTAGATATGATATTTGGAAGGAATTAATTCAATATGATCCAGCTTATAGTAATACCAATATTCCTCAACTTGATGATGAGCTAAACGCTTTTATAAACAATAAAATCGCACAAATGGAAAAGCAAGCAGAAGAAGAGAAACAACAAGAATTAGCAACTGGGATTGTTAATCAAATTAATAATTTAACTCAACGTCATAATGCTTTTAATGAAATGGCAAATGTAATGAGATCAGAAAGCACTACTAGAGCAGAAATTCATACTGATAGTGCTTCAACTAATTTACCAAGCTATTTTAAATATCTTAAAATGATCCCTGGAATGAATTATATAGAGTTTTTCAATAAAATCGAAAACGCAATAGCTACCCTTCCTGGAAGAACCCTAGATGTACTCCACTCATTAGAAAGAACTGCTCAACAAGCATTTGACAGTGGAAAACTCGATTTAGCATTAGATACTTTACTAACAATTGTTCATCTATGTGTACAAATTGGTGCAACAAAAAGCCGGATACAAGCTTTGTGCAATTTAGGGATCTATTTCTCCAATGCTAGACAATATGAAGTTGCTCGAAATTATGCAAACGAAGCCAAAAATATTGCCATAAAAAATAACTTAATGGAAGGAAAATTACATGCTTTGAAAGTCTTAGGATTAATTCAAACTAATGATAATAAAGATCCTCGAGATAGGATTATTATTTTAGAAGAAACAGCAGAGACTTTAAGGGTACTTGGCAGAGAAAATGAAAGACAACAAATTTTAGCACAATTGGAAGCTTTTAAACAATTTCTTGATGTATTAGGAAAATAAATTGAGTTATTATAAACTCATATTCCTTTTTTAATACTTCAAATTTCATTTTACTTACGAGCAATAATCCAATATTGGTGTTCACCACCTAGAATTAAATTGCCTTCAAATATGATATCAAAAGCTAATTGTTTGATTAATTCTAAAGTTTTAGAAGTAGGGAGATTACTCCACAACATTGGTTGGCCATAAAATAAAGAGAGGTTATCAGATTCTCGAATACCTGTGTTTATC
>JAEORJ010000209.1 GCA_016840945.1 Candidatus Gerdarchaeota archaeon | reverse complement strand
TAATAAGTCATAAAAAAATAACTCAAAATAAAACTACTATCGACAATGATATGATCAAAATTCCATTGTGGTTTAATATAGTATTTTCTTTAGGGATTTTAGCATTCTTACCTTTATATTACATTATCACTAATTCACAAGCATTGAATTTTGATAAAACAATGCCTAATAATTTAATTAAAAAATTGAAATCACTTAGAAAAATAACTTTAATCTGTTCTGTTTATTCGTTATCGACATTTTTTGTAGGGGTAACTTTCTTCCTAAATAACTATAGAAGAACATTTGTAGACCTGGATTTTAAAGCATTCATCTTTAGTTTTATACCAATTGGAATAATATTATTAATTAGTTCAATTATTTCTCAAAACCGATATAATCGAATAACAAAAGAAATTAAAACACATATTTCTCCATTTGAGGAAAATGAAAATTTTATAGAATAGCTGGAAAGATTACTATTTATTATTAGATTTTTTGATTTTGAATAACTTGCTTCTCATAACATTTTTTATCCTATAAACTATTATTTTTTAAATCACATTTAACCAGTATTTAATTTTGGATGTTTAAGAAGTTGGAAGATTCAAAAACTAGCTCTTATTTTGATCAATTAATCGATTTAGCTTGTGAAGCTATAGATACTGACCAATTTGAAATCGCAATCATTAGTTTAGATACAGCATTAGCATTAACACCAAATAATCATGTAATTTATGGTTTATATGGTAAGCTGAAATACAAACAACAAAATTATCAAGAAGCAATAAATTATTATGAAAGAGCCATAGAATTGAAAAAAGACTACGGATATGCTTGGTCTGGTATTGGTGATGTTTATCTTAAATTGGGGGGATTAACTAAAGCTATACATTATTTTGAAAAAGCATTGATCTATCTCCCAAATGAGTATCGTATTTGGAACAACTTAGGCTATACCTATCATATTCTTGGACAATCTGAAAAAGCAATTGAGTGTTTTAAAAAATCAATTGAAACAAATGATAAATTTGATCTCTCACTAAGAAATCTTGGGAATGAGTATAGACTTTTAGAGCAATATGATCTAGCTGAAGAATTCCTCAGAAAAGCATTAACAATTGTACCAGAAAATCATCTATACCTCTGTGATTTAGGGGTTATATTAAAATTACAGGAAAAAATTGATCAAGCTAAAGAATGCTTTACAACTGCCACTGAAATAAATCCTAATTATTATTTCTCTTGGTTACAGCTTGGATTGATAGCCTATTTGGAAGAGCAAAATTTTAACAAGGTAGAGGTATATTTGAAAAAAGCTATTTCATTAGAAAATGAAACAACCTCTGCTCTCAGTAGTCTGGGTAGTATTTATTTTGATAGTCAAAAGTATCAAGAATCATTTTCTTGTTTTAAGCAAGCAATTAAAATTGAACCTGATAAGATTTTCTTTCAAGAATTTCTTGAAGATTGTTGCAATGCTTTAGGTATACCTTTCGATTTAGAAGATATACTCAATAATTAGCTAATAAGTAAATTTTGAATAAAGGAATCGAAAGAGGTAAATTGGGGGTTATCAACTGATTGAAGGATCAAATCCAATTCATTCACAATTTAGAGTGAATTTTTACCACTTAAATTTTTTCAATTAAAAAATGGAAAAATTTATTCTAAAGATTTAATCATTTATCATAAATGATTCCTTTTGATCCATTTGTATTCAAAGTAAAATAGGAGATTACATTATTCTCTCTATGGAATTTTATTTGCAGAAAACCATTTCTAAAAACATCATTACTTATTGTTGAAAGAATCTGTTTACCATATTGAAAGCTACAAATTAGTTTGTTTTCCTCTACACTAATCTGTAGACTTTTATTGAAATCTTCATTATTATATTTTCCACAGTATTCCAATAATTGTTCATTATCAAATATCAGCGGTGTAAATTTGGGAATTTCAGCTCTATAAAATTCTGTTTCAATTATTATACTTTCTTCTTTTTCTTTTAGCAAAAAGAGGTTTGGTTGGTCAATAGCATAAAAGGTATCCTTAGCTATAGCTTTGAGTTCTGATTTCATCCAATCATTTTGAAGAATCAATTTTTTATCTTCTTTAAAAATTCTGAAATACGAATTGAATTCAGGTTTGTAATATATCCCCATAAGTGAATCATTTTCTTTCCCATTAATTGGTTTGATAGGTTCCCATAAATAAGGAGATTTATGTTTGAATTCGGTAGCAAGG
>JAEORJ010000208.1 GCA_016840945.1 Candidatus Gerdarchaeota archaeon | reverse complement strand
CGCTTTGCTCGTAGTAGAGGTGGATTGGGGCGGATGTGTTTTGTTTGTGAGAAACGAGATCAAGAAGAATGTGATTAATACTTTAATCGGGTATCAGTAGAGTCTTGCAAAAAGACCTGCCTATGTTAGAGCACAGATTCTTTTTATTTTTCTATTACTTGTTACTATATTTCCCAGTCCTTTTTATAAGACCATGAACCTGGTCCCATTTTTAAAATTCTTGCATTTTCTTTTATTGATTGTGCCAGTTCAGCATCAACCCTTTTTGCTGCATTAGCCATTTTTTTTGCTAATGCATGTTTAAGTTCACTATATAGCTTCATAGGTTCAACACATTGAACTACATATTTATTTGCCAATTTAATGTCTTCTGTACCATCTTCAAATAAATTTTCCAACAAATCTACAACTGATTTTTTCTCCCCTAAAATTGGCAGATATGAGTTTGTTATAAACCTTAAATTTATTTCAGAATCTGGGTTTGCTGATCGTAGCTCTATTATAGAATTTATTGCTTCGCTTCTCATTTTAAGAAGTTCTTCAGCATCTAGCATCTTCACTGATGTCGAAATAAAATTATCTCCTATTTGTCCTAAGGCGGCTATTTCTTTCCACGCTTCCTTTATCAGTTCCATCTTTTTAGGTTTACTTACTTGATTTAGGGCCTTTCGTGTATTGTCGTGTAATTCTTCTTCTAGTTTTTCGCTATTTGAAATCGAATAAATTTTTATCAAATGTCGTTGAATAGCATCTTCTGGAATATATTCCCAGGTTCTAGAAAGAATCGATAAACATTCATTTGGCGATGTGATGATGTTGTTGAGAAGGTTTTCACTGAAAGTTAATTTGTTTGAAGGATCGCCATATTTTAACCATCCTGAAATCAAATCTAATGCTTTTACAATAGAATCACCAAATTGATGAATATTTGTTATTATGGTATCAAATAATTTTTTCTCTTGGTCGTTTGACAAATCTTCTTTGATTGACTTCAAGCTATCTAAAACGGAACCGATTTTTTGCGGGTCTCCTCCAAATGGAATTAATAGTATGATTTTTTCAACAAATATATCTGTGCTTAGAAAATCTTTTTGTATCATCTGGGATGCTAGAGTCAATTTGGTTTTTAATAAAGGAACAGCTTCGTTCTTAATTTCATTTATCCAACTTTCTGAATATCTTGTAAAAATGTTTGCATATTCTTTTGTATCTTTCAATAGATCAAAATAATCAATAATAAACAATATATGATTCTGATCATTTGAAGTCACTATATTATTTAGTTGCTCTACAATAGAATTTCGTTGTTCATCGTCTAAATGATTATTGATTTGCACCAACTTTCTGATTATTTCTTTTCCACTTTCTAAATCTAGATATTTATCCCCAAAGGCTTTAACTAATCCATCTATAAAGGGTTTGGATAATTCATTGCCAAACTCTGTAACAAAAGTTTCAACAAAATCAAGTAACTTATCAACGAGGTCATTTATTGAGAAAAGTTTTGTAAACGCAGTTTGAATTGCCTCAGCTTCTTCAGTTGAATATGCTTCCTTATGATTTCTCTGCAAATAATAAATAAAGCCAATCTCATTGACACACCAACCATTTACATTTTCGATAATCGCACTATATAAATTAAAAATTCCGGTGATAATTGCTACAATAAATTTTACGATGTGGGTTTGAGGCATTACATCAAATAGTTCACGAATTTTCTTTGAAGCAAATTGATATTCATATATATTTTTTGTACTTTCCATCAGACTACGAATAGCATTCCAAAATTCTTGGCTTTTTCCTCCTCGTTTGATGTATTCACCAATACAATCATATGCTTTTTCAATTTGTTGCCCTAATCCATCATCATCCAAACGAACAGTAGGAACCGAATTGATCCCGCCTCTAATTCTTGCGTCCATATAATTAACTAATGACTGAGAAAAGAATTCTCCTATAACAAAATCTATGTCAGAATAATTGGGAACTTGTTGGATTACCCATTCTGCAAATTCATTATTAGATTTGTTTTGTGTAACATCAGGTGACCCTAATGCTTGATTCCCCGGAGAGAGTAGTTTTTCTAACCATGATTGGACTTTTGATCCAACTTCGATAGTTTCGATAACATTGTAATTATCTAAAATCGCCTTGAATGTTTCTTGTCTTAATTCATTATCATCCAACCGCCTTAACAATTGATTGACCAAACTTGCTTTATGTTGTTTGCTATCTCGTTTTGCCCACCTTAAAACAGTAAGTACTTCAAAAGCACTAAAATCTGATAATGGCCATTGAGGAATCTTCTTTGTGAGAACGTGAGCAACCTCTGGTCGAATTTCTACCTCAATTTCTGTGAGCATTTGAGCCAAAACTTTTACGCCATTTTGTAATTCTATTCCAGATAATTGAATTTCTTGCTCAACAAGCCCAAGTCCAGCTCTTATGATATTCCTTGAATATTCTTTGTTTTCTGATGACTCTATTAGCGATTGAATTTGGGAAACATTATTGTTAGATAAAGCTAATTTTAGTAGGCGGTAATGATCTCTTTGTAATCCTAACGACGATACATCCTGACTAAGCCAAATATAAGGATAGATATCTTCAACTGTGATATTCTGTGTCTTTGATAGATAACTAACCAACGAATCACAGTTTGTGTTTTTTAGTTCTTTAGTTAAATTGTCCAAAGCTTCATCGGCATTTCTATTTTGTAATTGGTTTGTTATTGTTGCGAGAAATTCTGGATTCTTGGTTAGGGCTAAATAAAACTCTGGGTACTCAGCACGAATAGTTGAGAATTTCCCAAGAAACTCAGGTTCACCAGTAAGCAGACCAGGCCATAATTGTCTTCCTATTTGGTTCTCTCGTTTTTCTACTATTTCATACAATGCAATGAATTCATTCAAGAGCCGTTTTATTTTTCTTGGGCTATTAACATCAGAAGGTAGAATTATTGAGATAAGGTTTTTAATCCCTCCTTTGCTTTGCAACTTATCATACAATTTTGTGGTTGAGAAATTTTTTAGAGCAAATTCTTGCAAGTTAGTTATCATAAATTCTGGTAATCGAAAAGTTTGTTGGAAAAATTTATCTAGATAATCTTCACTAAACCTCTTACCAACGTTATTATTTTGTAATTCTGGATATTTCTTTGTCGCATTTCCAAAGGATAAGTTGTCAATAACCGCACGAATTACATTATCATCAGCAGCGATAACAAAAATGCAGTATTTAGAACCCATAAAAGTTTTCAAAGCTTCAAGGGCTTCAATAATCCTGTCATTATTTAACCGATCCAAATTATCGATAAAGATTACAAATTTCTTGTACTTTTTTGTTTTAAAAGCAACACACTTTGAAATTACTTCTTCAAAACGTTTTGAATATAGTTCGTCCGCATCAATCGGCTCTCTAGATATCGTATATGTTTTTGAAAATATTCTAGGGCGTAACAAATCGATTAAAGCTAGAACAAAGGGAACAAATGCTAAATTAAGAAAATG
>JAEORJ010000021.1 GCA_016840945.1 Candidatus Gerdarchaeota archaeon | reverse complement strand
AGAAACGATTGCTGAGAAAATACTTGTTAAACGTAAAATTTTTCCTTGTTGCTCCAATGGTTAATATCTCCAAAATTTATATGTCATTAACTGTTTAAAATTAATAACCCTTTTAACAATTACTATTACAATTAGCTTAGAGAATGAAAAGGTAATTTAAATAAAGAATTATTGAGTAATTACATTTACGAAAAAAAGTAAAATAACATTGAATTAGTAAAAAATCTCTCGAGAGTGGACTCTACGAAATCATCAGCAAAAGCACAATCAAATACTGCCTTGATAAAATATTGGGGAAAGAAAAATGAAGAATTAATCATCCCAATGAATAATAGTATATCATTGACTATTGATGCTCTATCAACAACCACAACAGTAGAATTTCAATCTGATTTGAAAACAGATCAATTTATTTTGAATAACAAAGAACAATCAGGTTCATCTTTATCTCGAGTGGTTAAACATTTAGATTATATAAGGAAGTTAGCTAATGAGTCATCAAAAGCACTAGTTGTTTCCGAGAATAATTTCCCAACAGCTGCTGGATTAGCATCATCTGCATCTGGTTTTGCAGCACTTACAGTTGCAACATGTTCTGCATTGAAATTAAAAAAAACCTCTAAGGAACTATCTATAATAACAAGACATGGTTCTGGTTCATCATCAAGATCGATTTTTGGTGGGTATGTAGAATGGATAAAAGGTTATGGGGATAATGATTCATATGCTGAACAAATAAAAGATAAAACATGGTTTGATATTCGTGATATAATTGTTGTTTTCAAGAAATATGAACGAACAATTTCAACAAGAGAAGCAATGCGTATATCAATGACTACAAGTCCTTTTTACAAAACAAGATTAGAACAAATAGATGATAATTTGAAATTAGTTCGAAATGCAATAATAGAAAAAGATTTCACTACATTAGGGCAAACGGCAGAAAGAGATTGTCTATCAATGCATTCAGTAGCAATAACATCCAATCCAGCAATGATATTCTGGACAGGAGATACTCTTGAGATTATTCATTTTGTTGAAACTTTAAGAGAAGAAGGTTTGGATGCTTATTATACAATTGATACAGGAGCAAATATGCATATCTTAACTTTACCAGAATTTGTAAATGAAATAGAAGAACGACTAAATAATTACTCTAATGTTAATAATGTTATTACCGCGAAACCAGGTGATGGAGTAGCTGAAATTAAGAAACATCTGTTTTAAAAAAACTGTGAGAGGATTGGAATGATAATAATAAGTTCTGCGCCAGGGAAATTAATTCTAATGGGTGAACACGCTAGTAGTAGAGGAAAACCAGCATTAGTTTTTGCTGTAAATAAAAGATTATTTTGCACATTAAAAACTACAAAACAACATAAAATTTTGCTAACTAGTAAAAATTTTAACGTTATAAGAGAAGAATATCCTTCAACAAAATTAGATATTGTTTCAAGCACGATTTCTGCTTTTTTTGAGAAAGTAAGTTATTCAATAAAACCTTTTGAGTTGGAAATAGAATCAGAAATTACACCAGGTTTTGGTAGCTCTGCTGCAGTTATAGTTTCAGTGTTAGGTGTATTAAATGAGTATTTTCAATCTAATTTATCCATGCTAGAACTATTGAAATTAGGCATCGAGATTAATCAAACAATAAAAGGCTATGGAAGTGGGTTAGATATTGCTACAGCTGTTCTTGGGGGATTAATTAAATATCAAACTGATAAGAAACCAATTACTTTGCCAATTCAAGGATTGAATTTTATAGTAGGAAATACTGGAATTAAAGCTCCAAGCGGACCAATAGTAGCAGAGGTTCGTGATTTTGAGGCTAAGAATCAATTAGAAGCAAATCGAATTTTCAATAGGATTCGCGATATAGTTAGTTTTGCTGAAGATGCAATATTATCATCTGATTACATAAAATTAGGTTTGCTAATGAATGAAAATCACACATTACTTCAAGAGCTAAATGTTAGTTCCCCACTATTAGATGAAATGGTTAGCAGCGCAAAATTAGCTGGAGCATATGGCGCAAAATTATCAGGTGCAGGTAGAGGAGATAATATGTTAGCACTTGTTCCTGAAAGTAAAATATCCTATGTTACTAATGCCTTGAATAGCACTTCAGGTTCTGTTATTTCTAATATTGTTATAGATAAAAACGGTTTACTGATTAATAGATTTGAATAAAAAAGAAAAGATTGTGGTAAAATAGGCAAGTTATTTACTAGATCCATTTTTCCATTGGTCTTCTTTCAGGTATACCTTGGGGAACTTTTCCAGTTTTATGAAATTCTGGTGTTAAATATAGTCCACAATAACAATGACCATATTCTTCTTGATCAGGTACACAATATTCGCATGGACAAATAACATCATCATCAATTTCCTTTTCACCTTCAATCAATCTACATGGGCATCCATAATAACCGTGCCTATTATAATTTGTTGTAAGACCTTCTATAAGCATTTCAAGAAATTCTTTTTTAGGATGTAAAAACCAATTTTGCTTTTTAGCAACCATTTCAACAAATTTTCGAGTATCTTCTTTTGTTTTCAATTTTTTAGGTGGGGGCAAAATCAGCCCTCAGTATATTATTATTTTTTCAGGAATTTTTCTTCCCATTTATCCTCAGTAAAACCAACAATAACTTCTTTTCCATCAAGGATAACATATGGAAAAGCGACTCGCTCATCAAAAGCGTTCATTAAATCTCTTTTAATCATAGCTCTTTGATCTCTATCCAAATGGTCTACATAAATAAATCGAAACTGGATTTTATTTTTACGTAAAAATTCTAAAGCACTTCTGCAAAAACCACATGTAGACAAAGCATATATTTGAATGTCATATGGTTTATTCTGACCTTTTTCAACTTTGAAATCGAATTGTTCATGCATTTGTTTTAACCCCAATGATTTTGATTCTTAAATTAAAATTAAATTTTTAATTAATAAAACATTCTGAGAAAGAAAATGAAGAATTGAGCATTAATAATCTTAAATACTAAATGCTAATTTCATTCTTCAACAGTTTCAGCTTTTTTAGCCTCTAATTCCTTTTGTTTCTTTTTTCTTCCAACGGTTAATTGCATAATAATTCCAAATGTTATAATGAAAACCATAAAAGCTCCATATGCTAATAAATACAACCATGGTAGATCGGGTGTGAATACTGCCATTTTTTATTTCTCCTATATAATAATAACTTAATGAATTTATAATTATTACTTCTTTTTTAATTCATTGTTCATAATAATAATTTAATGTTTTATTAATACTACTGTCTTCATTTGTTAAAAGCAAACTTTAAATTAATCAAAAATAGATTGTCCATAAACAATCATGAAGGTAATGATTATGGCAGATAAAGAATTAGTCAAATTCCTCGAGGAACAAATTGCTCTTGAGAAAGAAATAGTTGAGATTTCACACAAAAGTGTTGAAGATTTAAAGAATTTATTGGTTAAAGAATTAATAACTGGAATAGCTATGGATTCAAAGAAACATGCTTTGCTTTTGAATGGTTTAAAAGCTATTTTAACTGAACCAACCCCCTTAATTGAGGAAGAGAATTACAATCATATTAAAGCTACAATTGAGAAACATATTGAACTTGAAGCAAAAGCTATTGAGACCTATCAAGAGCTATTAAAGAAATACGAAAACAATAATACTATTAAAACCGTTATTGGTGAAATTCATAAAGATGAAATTAGGCATCACACATTCCTAAAAAGACTATTGAAAGCTATTGTTGAAAGGGAAACTTTAACTGAAGAAGAACTTGAAGACTGGATCTTTAAATACGCTCCATTTCATGGAAGCCCTGGTGGATAATAATTTTTTTAAAAAATACTAGTGAGGAGATCTAAAAGAATTTCTCCTCAAATTTCTTCAAATCACGTTTTCTTTTATATAATGGCATTTTCGATTCTTTGAGCATTTCATGGTTTTCATTAAAAGTTGTTTTCTCTTTAATATAGAAGACTCCTAATGGGAACTTTTCTGTTTCTGATGCTCTTTTTATTGCCTCAAGCTTATCTTTTGGATTATGACTATCTTCGAGATAATAAACACGATCTTTAAACCATTTGTAAGTATTGATCTTATTGAATGACACACAAGGTTGTAGAATATCCAGTAAAGCATACCCTTTGTGTTGGATTGCTTGTTTCATCATTTCCTTCATATGTTCATGATCACCAGCAAAGCTTCTAGCAACAAAAGATGCTTCTAAACCAATTGCAAAGGATAATGG
Organism: Candidatus Gerdarchaeota archaeon; assembly: GCA_016840945.1. The sequence goes on along the minus strand of JAEORJ010000021.1, from coordinate 19,033 downwards.
ATTAAAAGGTGTTAAAATTACACCATCAACTTGAACCCCTGTAGCCATTCCTAGTTGTGAAGTTGGTGATGCTTGACCTTTAGTAAGACCATAGATCATATTATTATGAACAATATTAGTAATATTCGGATTCCTTCTAATCGTGTGAATTAAATGATTCCCTCCTTCTCCGTAGCTACATCCATCACCACTTTCAGCAATAACTACTAATTCTGGATTTGTTGCTTTAATAGCCCAAGCAGGTGGTAATGAACGCCCATGTAAACCATTGAAATAATTGCACATTAAATATTGAGGTGTTTTTGCAGCTTGACCAATCCCAGATACCATCACTAATTCTTGTGGTTTTATCTTTAATTCGACTAGAGCTTCTTTTAATGCCTTTAATATAGCAAAATCTCCACAACCTGGACACCAAGCAATATCAATATTTCTCATGTCATATTCATCTGTATTCATTTTTTAGCCCTCCAAAATCTTGTTTATCTTTTCTACCAGCTCTTCAACACTAAATGGCATACCATTATACTTCAGAATTTTATGTTCTATTTCACGACCTGTATCTAGTTTTATCAATTTGCCAAATTGTGATGTGACATTGTTTTCAATAATAATGATTTTTTTAGCTTTCTTAATCCACTCTTGTGTCTTCGGGTGGATTGGGTAGACTTGTTTATAATGGAGATATGCAATGCTATCATTGTTGATTATATCAAGAGCTTCCTTTATAGCGCTATGCGTGGAACCCCAAGCTATAATTAATGTCTCATAATTTTCTTTACCATAAAAATTAGGTGAAATTATATTCTTCTTTATTTCATCCAATTTATTCAACCGTTTATGAACCATTTTGATTCTTGTGCTGTCAAGATCCTCAGTGATAAACCCATCCTCATCATGCTCATCACTATCAGCTCTAACAAGTCCTTCTCCAAAACCCGGAATTCCCCTTGGGGAGATGCCATTTTCAGCTAATTTATATCTTTGATAGTTTTTCTCTGTTTTAATTATCTCATCATCAATAGTTATTTTTGATAAATCAAGTTTTGGAAAATTGTAGTAAAGATCCATGAAGAATTGATCTGTGAGAATTATTACTGGTGTTTGGTATTTTTGAGCTATGTTAAATGCTTGCTGGGTAATATAGAATGCATCCTCTAATGAACCTGGTGCTAAAATGATTCTTGGAAAATCTCCATGGCCAGAATAGAGTGCTAATTCTAAATCTCCTTGTTCGGTTCTTGTTGGTAAGCCAGTAGCAGGTCCAGGACGTTGGGCAATATGTACTACAATAGGTGTTTCGATCATACCACTTAAGCTGATTCCTTCTCCCATTAAAGCAAATCCTCCTCCTGAAGTTGTTACCATAGCTCGTGCTCCTGCATATGATGCACCAAGACTGGAATTTATTGCTGCTATTTCATCCTCTGCTTGTTCAACTAAGATTTCAAATTCATCGGAATTTTCAGCTAGAAAAACTAATACACCAGTTGAAGGGCTCATAGGGTAAGAACAGATAAAATTGCAGCCACCAGCTATAGCCCCCATACCAACTACTGCTGCTCCATTAAAAATTAATTCTTTAGCAATTTCTTTTTTCTTTTTGATTGAGATTTTCAAATCTTTTTCTTTCTTTATTCTTTCAGCAATTTCGCAGCCTTTATCAAAAGCTTCAATATTCTTCTGAACGATTTGTTCTCCTTTTGATGAAAAACGATCAGTCAAATATTCTTTTCCGTTTTCTATATCGATATCAAATAATCCTGCTATAACACCTGCAGCAATAACATTAGAGTAGACTTTGTTACCAATTTCTTTAGCTATTTCTGTCCAAGCTATTTCAATTATTTTATATTCATTAACATCAATATCTTTGATGAATTCTGGTTCGCTAATAATAATTGTATCTTTAGTAATTCTATTTTTCTGCCTTGGAATAGCGGTATCATTTAAAGGGATGAAAATGTCTATTCTATCAACATAAGCAGTAACTCTGTTTGATGAGATTCTAATCTCAGTAGAATTTGTTCCTCCTCGAACTCGAGACATATATTCTTTTGTTGCTGCTACATTGTACCCCTCTTTCTGCAGAACATGGGTTAAAAATTGTTCAACTGTTTTTATCCCTTGACCTGCTGCACCACATAAGACAATAGAGATGTCTTCTTTCTCTTTTAATGAAAATGAGCTCATGCATTCACTTTCATTCATGTTGTAATTAATATTTCTGTTTTATAATCTAAATACAAATATCAATCTAATAATTATGCTTTATTAGGATAGTATCTTTTCGATTATTTCAAGGAATTTTCGATAAATAGCCTTATGTCCTGTATCTTCAAATAAAATTATTTCTGAATTACTAAACAATTTTTGTTGTTCAACTGAAGCTAAAGAGATTACAACTCGATCTTTTTTCCCATGAAAGAAATAAATTGGAATAGTGTCATTCTTAAATACTTTTTTTTCTTGAGGAAAAGCTATTGATTTACCCAATAGGTACAAATCATAAGCGATACCTTTTCTACTTGATTTCAACATATCTGGAATATATTCATCTAAGAACCAAGATTTAATTTCAGGTTTATTCCAATAATCTCTATCTGCTTCTATTAATTTCTCTAATGCTTTATTGAATGCTTTCTCTTTATTTCGTTTATAATTATTTAATCCATTATCACTTAAAACTCTTAAAACTCCTCGGAACAGCAATGGAAATCTAGTGATTATTCTAAGAAATTTCAACCTTCTAGTTAAGACTTTTTTTGGCCACTCTACTTTGAAATAAGGCGTAGCAGAAACCAAACCTATTTTTTTTATTCTCTCAGGTATTTGTAAAAAGCATTCTATTGCATATAATCCTCCTGTTGAGAACCCTAAAATTGAAAATTGTTTAATCTCTAAAGCATCTGCTAATTCAACTATATCACTTGGCAAATGCACTAGTGATCTTTTCTTTTGAAAATCAGAATACCCAACACCTGGTCTATCAATGGAAATAATTCTAACACCTAACTTTTTGGCTTGATTATGCAAGCAAGAGATATCCAATCTTGTTCCTGGCCATCCATGAAAATAGAATATCGGTTCTCCAGTTTCTGATCCAATAGAAAAAAATCCTAATTTCCTTTTATCGGATAAAATTATAGTTTTTGTCTCATAGCTCATAATTTCTAGAAAACGTTAACAAATAATTGCTTTTCGCTTGCATTCACAAATTAATTATTATTCTTTAAGAAAATACTAAATATGATTCATACATCTATAACAGATTATGATCGGTGAAATTTTTGCTATTTGCTCAGTTTTAAGTTTTGTTGGATCAAATGCTATATTTCATAAAATAGACGCAGATGTTTCACCTTCACAAATTAATGCTGTACGAACAATTATTGGTGCATTAACTTACATTATCATTGCTTTAATAATTAGGCGATTTATTTCTATTTTTACCTTCCCAGCAATTCTGTGGTTATGGCTTGGTTTAAGTTTCTTGTTTGGACAGGTATTTGGTGATACTGCTTATTTTAAAGCTCAAGAAATACTTGGAACCACAATTGCATTAGCAGTTTCTATGACTTTTCCTATCTTTACTACTATACTTTCATTTGCTATTTTTAGCGATATTCCTCCATTTTATTTCTATATTTCATTAGTACTTACAACCGTGGGTGTTTTAATCATTGCTTTTAGTAAAAGAAAGCAAGAAATAGCTCTATTAAGAATTCAATCAGATGAAACAAATAATACTCAACAAGAGAATAATATTATAACAGAAAATGAGCATTCAATTAAAAATACAAACACAAGTGAAAAGTTAGAATCAAGTGTACACTTGGATAATACAAAGAAGCCAAACAAAAGATTAGCTTTAGGAATTGTTGTAGCATTTATTGCAGCAATATCTTGGGCAGCAGGTCTTGTTTTAACAGATTTTGCTATAGCAGAAGTATCTCTCATTGTTCCAGCTGAATATAGTAGTTTATTAGGGAATGTTGTAAGATTTCCCATAGCAGCAGGAATTTTATCATTAATGGCAATAGGAGATCGAAAAAAGAAAGTAAAAGAATGGACAAAATTTACTTGGTTGTGGTTAATAATTGGCTCAATTATAGGTACTTCTATAGGAGCTTACCTTTACACAGAAGCAATTTTAAGAGCTGAGCCTTCTATAATTTCAATAATTAGTTCTTCAAGCCCTTTATTTGCAATACCAATTTCATGGTTGGTAAATAAAGAAAAAATAACATTGTTGGGAGTTTTAGGAGTTATAATTACGATAATAGGTGTAATTAATATCTTTGTTTGGGAAATTGTTTGTGCACATTATCCTCTGGCTATTTGTTAAAATATAATCATTTTGAGTTATGCAATAGTTTCATTTTGCTGATTTGATTCTACTTTAATCTCTACTATTTGAGGTGCAATGGTAAATATTAATCCAAATATCATTATTAATGAAAAGACTACAACTCCAAAAATAAATCCCCAACCAAAAAAAGTTTGAGATGGCTGTAATTCTTTGTAATAGAAGATATTAATGAGATATAATAATATTCCAGTAAAGCCAAAGGTACCAGTTATTGTTGTTAAAATACCATAAATTCTTCGTTGTAAATTATAATGTTTATGTCTTCTTCCAATTGAGAAACTTAATCCTGGAACAAAAATATAAGCAAAAACTAAACCTATGATTATGAAAACAGGAGAGATTAATGAGAAAAATGGTAAATCAGTATAGGCTCCATCACTTGTAAATTCAGTATTAGCGAAAAGTTTCCAATATCCAAAAAAGAATTTTTGTTCAACATAATCATTCCCACTTACCTCCCAAATTCTAACTATAAATGGAGCATAAATTAAAGTAACTGTAAAAACAACTACTATAAGTATGGTTAAAATACCAAACCACATGGTTATTTTTGATTGCTCATTGCTCATTCATATATGACTCTCCTTTTAATAAGATAATAACTATTAGGCACTTGTTATATTAAAAATTACTCTTGTTAAAAAGAATATCTTTATCATTCATTATTATTTGGTAAAAAATCATCTATTGTTATAGCAGGTTTTTCTGTTGATAATGCTGGAAAGATTTCCTGCCAAGGAACTTCAACTGCTTCTAAATTATTTGCTTGGAGAATGTTCATTACTTTTTGACTGATGTGTTGAGCAACTAAAATTCCCTTTATAGGTACTTTTTCTATCTCAGCAAAATATTCTACATAACGTTTTAACTGATATGCATCTGCAGGAGTAGCACTCCTTTTTTTGACTTCAATTATCATTATATTGCCTTGTTTATCAACTCCTTTTAAATCTAAAAATCCAAAAGGTGTTTCAAATTCTCTTGCAGTTGGTTGAAAATCTTTATCGATAATTGAGGGGTGTTCATATAGGTAATTGGATAGATCGCTTTCTGAGCCGTAAATATTCATAGAAACAGTTCCAATGGCATCTAATATAACAACTTGGTAGACTTCAGTGAAGAAAATTTCTAAAGTCTCTTTTGTTTTTGGACGATAAGTTCTGACAACTAGATTATTGTCTTCGACTAAGTAATTGATTTTGCCAGCTCCAGCCATTTGCCAATTTAATGGTTTTAATCCTATGGGGCCATGCATGACTAATGTCTCATCTTTTTTAACAAAAAGTAGTCTATCACCTTCTGGTAAATATGATTTTATCCGACCATCGAAGATAGCGGTACATGAACCAAAAATCATTGACATTTTTTTGCAGGATTCATTATTTAGTTCATTTGCTATTTTATTCAAGTCACCTGTTAAAATCCTTGCCTTATTCATAATACTGTAAACTAAGTTTTTCTCTATAAATAGATTTGCTAAAAATTCAACATAATAAGAAATTCTATTAAAATAATTTTTAACTAAAAAGCATTCTTAACGTAATAAGAATAGTGGTAATGGTTATATTATAAATAATAATAGTAATAAGAAGTGGTATTTAAATGGCAAGGCTTTATTCAAAAGGAATTATCATTTTTATAATAATTGCTTATATATTCGTATCTTCCAATTACATTCAAGCCTATCAAGTACAAGAATTTACTAATTCAACACTTAAAAAAAATGATACTATTGATAATGAACCTTTTACTATAAATAATTACACACCTTTTGAGAATGATTTATCAATTAATGTCCCAAATGAAGAGGATTATATTTATAGTCAGCCTATTCGCATCACTCCTAGCTCATTAATAGGTAATGATTATACTGTAGCTCAAGGTCCAGATGGTATTATTCATTGCATTTGGGTTAAAAAATCAGCTCAATTTGGTGAGAATTTATATTATTCTCATTCTTACGATCAAAATGGTGAGAATTGGAGTGAACCAATATCGATATATCGATCACTCTGGAGCATAAAATATACTCAACTAATTGTTGATAATAACAATACTTTGCATTTATTTTATATTAATCCTAGAAATGAATTCTATGGTGTTTTTTATCTGAGAAAAGAATATGGAAATGATACTGTTCAAGTAGAAAGCATTTACAGTTCTATGGAGTATAAATTCTCCGAACTACAAACTGTATTAACACTTAATAATACAATTACTGTTGCTTGGGTTTCTACATCTGATAACAGTAGTTCTATTTGGTGGGAAAGCAGGATCGTAATAAATAGACTAAATATTACAACAGGTGAATGGATGCCATCACTATGGATTCTTTATGATATCGAGAATCCAGTAAAAATGGATTTAAGTTCTGATTATGATAAACTGGAAATGGTTTGGTCAAAATCAGATGATTATTCATCTACACAAGAATTGATGTATTCATGTTACAACGAAACATCAGAAAGCTGGGTAACTGAAACAGAATTATTGCAAAGTGATAAGATTATACATTCTGTAACTATTAAATCTAGTACCACGTCAAATAATACCCATGTTTTTTGGGTAAAAGAAGAACCATCTACCTATAAATTAAACTATGTTAGATGTTTAACAAATGGCACTATAACAAATACTACTATCAATTTAAATCCTAATACTAGTTATGCTGAAAAAGCAACACTGTTTGAAGATTTAATTGGTAATATTCATTTGATAATGGAGGATAAAGTTGGGTATTATCAAAAATCATTTTATAGAATATATTTCAATAGTAATGATACTTGGGGTGAGACAATACAAATAACACAGAAGCAAGAATCATTTGGAACACAAATCATCCCAATTAATAACAGCACCACTAATTTAGCTATTCTATTCTATATAGCTGGTGGTTCGTTATATCAATTAATGTTGAATCAAACATTTCGATGGACAAATGAACATATCATTTATTTTGGTGCTCAAAGAACATTGTATCCTTCAGCTGTAGTAGACTCCGAAGGAGTAACACATATGGTTTGTTTATATCTGAGTACAACTGGTGGATATCGATTAATGTACCTCCGGAAAAAACCTATTGAGATATATTGGTCTAATTATACTATTCTAACTGATTACCTTAGTTTGATTACTGCACCAAAAATATTCATTGACCTGAATGAAACTTTGCATGTTTTCTATTATGGTTATGATTCTATAAGCAAATTCTATGCTTTATTTTATATGTACAAAGAAAAGAATTCTTCCACATGGTCAATTCAAGCTGTAGTTGATGTTCCTGTAGGGGATGGATTGATGAATTTTTTTATTAGACAGATTCAAGAATTTGAAATTGAAGCTGTATTTGATAGTGAAAATACGATGCATGTCTTTTGGAGACAATTTGATACAGATGGCTGGCCAAAAATCTGCTATTCATCTAAAAAATGGGATGAAAGTACCTTTACCACAACAATACTTTTCCCAGATACAATAGAAGAATCATTTCCTTATCATATTAATGCTATTGTAGATAGAAATGATACCATACATCTTGTATTTGCTGAGATTTCTGTTCATATAGCATTAACAGCTATTAGTTATTGTTATAAAGAAAAAGATAGTGATTGGGTTGATCCGGAAACTCTTAGTGCTTCCTATGATTATTTATTCAGACCCACCCTCGTTGAATTTTCAACAGGTATAATCAGATTATACTATACAATAAACGCTGAAGTAATTTCATGGTATGATTTTTATGATTCTGAATTATTAGTATTCGAAAAAGGTCAAGATAATACTAATTGGTATTATAAAGGTTCAATAATGGGAAACTATGGTACTTCAAGTTATTTTGATATCGTATTATTGGCTGATGATAGTTTCTTTTTAATTTACTATTACACTGATTACAGTAGTCCATATTATTGGCGAGAGCATTATGAGGAATTAAGAATCGCACATTACTATCCTAATGGAACAGTAGGCCCCTATTCAGCGCTATTTAATTTGGAACATGATAAAGCTGTACCTATAGGATTATATAATAATTACACTGACAAAATTATGATCATACACCAATATGATACTTATACAAACTGGTATGAAATGCAAAATGATACCGATGGTGATTTAATAGGCGATTTAGATGAAGCAATTTTCTGTACTGATCTCAATGATTCTGACACAGACAATGATGGTTTATCCGATGGGTATGAGGTTATCACCTCACTTTCAAATCCAATAGTCGTTGATAGTGATTGGGATGGATTAAGCGATTACTATGAGGAAATGATTTCATTTTCAAATCCATTGTCTATTGATACTGATAGAGATGGAATTACAGATGGTGATGAAGTATTAATTTACAACTCCAATCCTAGCTTGCAAGATAGTGATGGTGATCAACTAAGTGATTATGTTGAAATAGTTGTTATTGGTTCAAATCCTAATAGTAATGATACTGATTCTGACTTAATGCCTGATTTGTTTGAATATCTACATGGTTTAAATCTCTTAGTTGATGATTCAGGGCTAGATCCTGATGCTGATGATTTAGTTAATTTAGGCGAATACTACGCTGGAACAGATTTATATAACTATGATACCGATTCTGATTTATTATCTGATGGTCAAGAAGTAAATATCTACTTTACAAACCCTCTTTTAGCTGATACTGATTCCGACACTTTAACAGATTGGGAAGAAATTATGAAATATCATACAAATCCATTTTCTGCTGATTCTGATGGCGATGGTTTTTCAGATAGAGATGAAATAAATGCTGGAACTGATCCCAATAATCCAAAAGATAATGTTAGATTAAGACGTTTACGAACGATACTGTATTCATCAATTATTCCTATTTCAGTTCTAATAATTGTAATCGTTATTGTTGAAACCAATTACAGAATTAAATCCAAGAGGATTAAAGAAGCTGAAAGTGAAGAATTATCTAAAGAAAAAGAGATTATTGCTGAATTAGAATCTAAACATTAATTCTTCTTTCTTTACCAATTATTCTTTTTATTTCTTTTTCAATAAATACAAGATTTTCTTGTGTTTGATGGAAATATACCCAACCAACAGCTACAGTATTTAATAATTCTGCTAATTGATAGACTTCCCATTCTAGGTTATAATTTGCAAAATCAGGTATAGCGTCATCACTATAATATGTGGTAAGAAATAATCTGAGATTTTCTGATTCTAATTTGAATTCCTTCATAATAGTCATTATTTCTAATATTGCGTCATCTGCCTTTGCCCATTCAAAATCAAGTATAGCTTTTATTTGCCATTTTTCTTTTTCGTCTAAAATAATATTTGACGGATTAAAATCATTATGAACTAGAACAGGTTTATTACTAAAATTACAATTCTCTAAATTTTCTTCAATGAATTTTTGAACTGAGTAAATCAAATCACTTGGGAATATTCTCATTAATGTTACTAGTTTAGCATCCTTTCTAATATTTGCTTTTATCATACTTTTAACAGAATAGAATTTACGAGGGCAATCGTAATCCTCTATTTCACCGAACATCTCATATTCTAAACTATGAATTGTTTTAATGATATTTGCTAGATTTACTATTAATTTTTTCATTTCATCAGATGTTAAATTCTTTAAATGATCTTCCAATAATAATCCTTGAATATATTCCATGATTAAAAATTTATAACCTATTTTTTCATCGCTTGTTTCCAAATGAATTATTTCGGGCACTGGAACAATAGCTGCTTTTTTCCCTTCTAACATCATATTTTGGTTATTTTGCCAGAAATATTTCATTAATTGAGCTTCTTTTTCAAACCTGTAATATTCATGTTCTGCATTTGGTTTCCTAGTTAGAATTTTCATGAGGTATTTCTTTCCCTCAATGTCAAAGGTAACTATAGTATTAACAGTTTTATTATCTTTAATTATTAGATTGATGACTTTCTCAGTTTGAAAAATCTCTATCAATACCTCTAGGATTTTTTCTTTTGATAAATTATCCAAAATATTTACCCATTTACCCTTCGAAGTTGTCTTTTAGTATTTTATGATTGTAATGTTATTGAAAGATTTTTTAATGGTAAAGTATCAATTTTTATGGATTGATTAAAACTGAGGTTGTAAATTGAAATTAGGAGCTTCTTACATAGTTAATTTTTGGGAAATATGTGATATCAGTGAATTTTTGGAATATGTTCATTCTATAAATCTTTCAATAGTTGAATTGGTATTAGAACCTCCTAAATGCGATATTTATTCTATTAGTAAAGATCAGAGAGCAGATATTCAAAAATTGGTTCAAAAATTATCTCTTGAACTTACAGTTCATAATGTTTTTTCTGATATTAATATTGCAGCCTATAATAAACAAATCAGAGATTTCTCTGTAAAATTACATAAGGATTGCTTTGATTTTGCAGCTGATATTGGAGCAACAATTGCTACTGTTCATCCAGGTCATTTAAGAGCATTGGGAGCATCTTATCCTGATGAAGTCATTAATAATAATAAATCATCTCTCCAATTATTAGCAGAATATGCAGGTTCAAAGAATTTATTAATTGGCTATGAAAATATGCCAAATCTTAGTTGGTCTCAATTTGATGAAGCCATTGATCCTATCGCTATTAACAAGTTGATTAATCAATTGAACATTCCAAATTTAGGTATTACTTGGGATATCGGACATTCATTTACGACACCTCTTTCTCAAGAAATTTACTTTGAGAATTTTAGAGATAAATTGATCCATACACATATACATGATAATATGGGACCAGGAGATGGTTGGCTTGATACTCATTTAGCTGTTGGTAAAGGTAAAATTAATTGGATACAAATAATTGATATGTTAAAATCGATTAATTATAATGGCGCATTAATTCTAGAAATAAATACTAAAGAGGGTATTAATACTTCTCTAAATTATCTTTATGAAATTTTATAGAATGCCATTTTATTTGATTAATAATCATTCTTTTCGTATTTTTTGAATCGTTCCAAAATGTCCTTTTGTTCTTCCTCTTCTAAGAAATTAATAAATGAATTCAATTTTGCTACTGTTTCCTTTGTAAGATTATGTTCCATAACACAGCAGTCATTATTAGCAGTCTCTTCATCAACACCTAGAAGTAATAGAAATGATTTAATTATCTCATGGCGTTGTCTGATCTTCTCAGCAATTTTTTTCCCTTTGGTGGTCAAAGTAATAGTACCATATTTCTCATAATTAACTAAATCACTATCACGCAATTTTGTAACCATTTCAGTAACACTTGCTTTGCGGACGCCTAATTCTTCAGCTATATCAGTTACCTTTGCTGCCCCATGAAGTTCACTGAGAAATAAAATCTGTTCCAAATAATCTTCAATTGTTGCTGTAATAGTAATAGCTGATTTTTCCTCAGACAATTTTTTCACCAATTATTTATTTAATTTTAAGCTATTCATCATATTTTAAGCTACTCGTTAATATTTAATGATTTAAATTCGATAACAAAAGTAATTAGTAGAAAAAATATAGTAAAATTTATCTGTTGCTTATAAAAATAAAAACATAAATTTTGAATAATTACTAAAAAAGATTGTGCTTAAAAATGGCAAATGATCTTGAGTGGATGGTAAAAAAAGAATCAAAAAAGAAGGATAATAAAATGACCGAGAAAGAAAATTCAATTGTATCTATTGGTATATTAAAATTAGGAAATATTGCTTCATCAGTTTTATTAGAAATGTTACTTGATGAACGAGCTGACCGATTAGATGTAAACGTTCGAACAATTTCCTCAGGAGCAAAATTGCAACCGGAGTCAATAAATTCTGCTTACAAAATTTTTAGTGATTTAGATTTTGATATAAATATTGTTGCCACCCCGAATGCTTCTCTCCCAGCACCTCAGAAAATTATTTTGAAATTACTTGATAAGAAAAAACCACTAGTAGTTATAACTGATGTGCTTAAAAAAGAAAATAAAGAGGAATTTGAAGCTAAAGGTATAGGTTATATCATAGTAAAACCAGATGCAATGATTGGTGCTAGAAGAGAATTTTTAGATCCAGTTGAAATGGCTATTTACAATTCTGATTTATTAAAAGTTCTATCAATTGGGGGAGCATTATCAATTCTATATCAATCAATCGATTCTGTTATTCAACAAATCAAATTGAAAAAAGAAATAACTCTACCTCAAATTACAATTACTTCAAAAGATGCATCTACTTATGCTAAATTCAAAAATCCCTACGCAGAAGCTAAAGCAAGAGCAGCATTAGAAATAGCTGAAACTGCTGCAAAAATAAATTCAGAAGGGTGTTTCAAAGTAAATGAGCGATTAGACTATATACCACAAGTAGCAAGCGCACATGAAATGATGAGAACTGCAGCAAAATTAGCAGATGAAGCAAGGGAAATTGAAAAATCAAATAATCAAGTTCTAAGAGAACCACATGCTTATTCTGGTGAAGTACAACAAAAAAGAACCTTAACTGAAAAACCTGATTCAAAGTACGAATAGAGATGAATAATAGAAATGACTTTAATTTTTGAAGAATTATATACTTGTCCAAATTGCCAAGCAATCTTTCAATCAAAAACTTTGGGAAGTTATGATACATTTGGCTTAAATTATAGCGATTTGTATGTAGCAAGCGAAAGAGAACCACAACCTGTAGTTTATCTGATAAACATCTGCCCGAAATGTGGTTTCTCAGCTTATACTATGGATTTTAGAATGAATTCAATAGATATGGATTATGTTGACCAAGCAATACAAGAGACCGAAACATTTTCCGGAAAAAAAGCAACTGATTTTGGTGCAGGAGAAGGTTATTTAGTGATAGCCCATTATTTGAGAAATGAACCAGTTAATAGAAGAACTTCTGTATTATTACAAGCAAGTTATGCTTATCGTGAATCAAAGGAAACAGAGTTACTAAAGAAAACTAGAGAATTAATTTTAGATTATATTAAAGAAGTAATAGAGAAAGAAGCATTTGATGAGAATCCAAAAGAGATGTATCTCTATTTAGCAGGTGAGTTAAATAGACTATTAGGAAAAGAAGAAACTAGCTTAGAATTTTTCAAACAAGCATTAGAATTAACAGATAAGAAATCAATATTATCTCGAGTAATTGAACATCAATTAAAGAATCCGTCGGAAATATTACCACTAGGAATTTTAAAAGGTTAATTTTCAGTGTATGAAAAATACCCATTAAATAAGACTTAAATCTAAGTAAAAATACCATTGAGTAATAAATTTAAATTTAATCCGACAAAAAATGGATTCCATTAATACCAAATAATTGGATTATAACAAACCATTAAAAAGAAAAAAAATAGTGATGTTCAGATGCTGCAGGTGGATAAAATGAGCGATAATGAAGAGTCAGCTTTCTTCAAAGTGTTAATTGTCGGTGACGGTGCAGTAGGTAAAACAAGTATCTGTACACAATTAACAACACAGGAATTTTTTGCTGACTATAGATTAACCGTTGGCTGCGATTTCTTCATAAAACGATTCTATGTAAATAATTTAAGTGTAACTTTACAAATATTTGATGTTGGTGGTCAGGATCATTTTGCACGAATGCGTTCCGCTTTTGCTGGAGGTGCAAAAGGCATTTTCTTAGCATTTGATGTTACACGACGTGATCGTCTCTATAATTTAGAGGACTGGTATAATTCCGTGAAGGAAGAACTTGATGCTCGGGCACCTAAAATTTTACTTGCAACTAAAAATGATCTTAATGTTGAAGCTGAGGTTTGGCAAGAAGATATTGAAACTTTAATGAACATTTTAAAAGTTGATGCTTATTATGATACGTCTTCATTAACTGGTGATGGAGTATTGGAAGCTTTTAGAAGTATGGCTCAATTCTGTTTAGCTAAATATAATGAAGATGAATATTCTAAATCCTCACAAAAGATCAAGTTTCTCGAAGGTTTCTATCGAGGATTTTCAGGTTAATGTAATTAAGAATTCAATTGAAAAAATTAAAAAATTCTTTATTTATTACTAATTTGATGTTAATGACCAAACAGGTATATTTTATTTGCATAGGTAATTCTGGAAGAAGTCAAATAGCTGAAGGGTTTGCAAAACATTATGGAAGCGAATACCTCCTTGCTCAAAGTGCTGGTACTAAACCTGCTGATAAGATTAGCACAAATGCTATTCTTGTTATGGAAGAAATCGGCATTGATATATCAAATCAATTTCCCAAACAAATCGATTTAGACTATGCTCAAAATTGCGACTTAGCAATTATCATGGGGTGTGGGGCAGAGAAAATGTGTCCTGTTTGGTTAATTAGTAAAAGTGAAAACTGGGATTTGGAAGATCCTCATGGTCAAAATATTGAATTTTATCGTGAAATTAGAGATGAAATTAAGAATCGAGTATTAGATTTAATTGAAAGAGCAAAAAATAATGAATTTTAAGATCATTATTTTTTATCTCATTTATTTAACATAACTTCCACACTTGGGGCAAAATGTTGAATCTTTTTCTAATTGCTCACCGCATGTTGGGCAAATAATTGTTCCTTTGACCTTTCCAGTTGCATCTTCAACTTTAACATCATAATATTTGCCATCTTTTGTCGCTTGAGTCATTGTTTTCTTTCGTTTCTCTTTCTTTTCAGCTTCTTCTCTTGCTTCCATGCTTTTCTTATATCGCATTTCGGGGCATTCATTAACAATTATTTTCCAATTACCAAAAGTTATTCTATAGATTACATTAGTTAGTAATTTCCAATCTTCTATGTAAATAAAAATAGGAAAGATCAAAGCAAGTGAAACTGTAGTAAGAATCCAGTTAACAAAACCAACAATAAATCCTACATAAATATAATATAATGAAGTGAAATCCTTCCAAATTTCATTTTTCTCATGAATTGCTCCATAAATAAAAGCTGAGACAAAATAGATGAAATAATATAGGAATTTTGGTGGTCGCCCTTTACTTAATATTACCACTAAATAATATGGGAATAAAATAACATGCCCAGGCAAAGCTATTATATTTAAAATAAAACCAAGCAATGGCGCAAAACTTAGTGTGGTAAAACATACTCTTTTTGGTAAACAAACCGTTCTTATTTTTGGTAAGTTGAATTGATAATTATAGCTAACATCGGACATTTTTTTTCACACATTCTTTCAATAGGTTAACTCATTTAAATTACTTTGTAAATAAAGAATTAATAATTATTCTACTATTAATTTGGAACTTTGTCATTTAATATCCAATCAGGTGATTGTTTAATTTTTAATTTAATATCATTAAATTCTCGAGGAGCTTTTTGGGATAGGATATCAACAATTTCTCGTGCACGAATAAAATCAATGGGATTGAATAAGCCGGTTAATTCCTTTATAGCAAAAACTTCCCCGGATCTGGCTAATATGATTAGAATATCCTTATAGATTTCATCATCTACGGGGTGAGCGATTATTTCCTTAAGGTCATTTACTGGTAGTTTACCATTAGTACTTTTTAGTGCTTCAATAACGCTTTCAACTATTGTTATTTTTCTAAATTGCTCCCCTATCTCAGATAGTAAATCATCATCTTCTATGTCTTCTGGTGTATTAGGCCCATCAGGGAAATATTCTTTTGGATCATAAATGTCTGAGATTTCAGAACCATCGAAATAATCATCTTGTCCTGCTAAATCTTCTTGATATTCAATTAGATCTTCTCTTAATTCTAGAGTTTTATTATGACGGTAGTTTAATCTATTTATCCAGCGAGAGATTTCATTATCATAAGATTTCTTTTCCACATCAGGAATTTTCTCGCGAGAAATATTTGGAGTCGCACCAATTTCTTGCTTGTCTTTTGTTGCTAATTCTTCAGACGGCTCGCTTACGTCATCAATTTCCCAACGATTATCATATTCATCTATTATTTCGTTTATCATTTCAACTGTACCATCTTCTATAGCCTGAAAGATTGTTTTAATGAAAAGTGGTATAGCTGCATCTGAACTTAGTACTCCAAGAGTAATATAGGCTTCTCTTTGAATGGACATGTATGGATCATGTAATGCTAATGAGACTAATTTATCTTCTAACAACGGATTTATGCTTCTAATATTTTTCAAAGCACTTATAGCTTGAAATCGAACCCTCGGATTGTAATCATTCAATGCTTCCCCTAAAATCGAAAATGCTTTGTTTGATTTAAGTGAGCCTAAAGCATAAATTGCTACTAAATAATATAATTCTTCGAGATCTATGTTAAGTAATTCAATAATATTCTCATCAAATGATTGATTGAGATTTATTAACAAATCATCATCTAATTCATCAATTAAATCAATATCAGAATCAATATTTGAGTTATCAACTTGATCGATAATTCTTTTGTTAATGTCAATTCTAGTTGGTAAATTATTTATTATGTATTCAGCTGAAATTTCAGAACCTATCTGTCCTAGGCAACTAATAATTTCAATTTCTTGTTCTAACGTTAGTGAATTTTCAAGACCAACAGCGATTATTTCTTGCTCAAATTCCTTTAATCTAAAATTGCGTATTAATTTAATTGCTAATAAGAATCTTTCACTATCTACATCCAAATTGTTTCTTATAAAAATTCTAATAAAATTAATTGTATCTAATTTTGGGAATTTATCAAGTATTTTCCAAGCTCCAGTTATTTCTTCCCTCAATTCCTTATCAACAGAATAAGGATCTGTATATTGGTAAATGTCACTAATAGCATTTTTCAAAATAAAAGTTGTTTTTATCGTATCAATATCTGGTTCTTTTTCCAATAAATGAATTAATTTCTTAGCTGTTTTTTGAATATTGATTTCAGTTATTAAATCAATATCATAATGTAAAATCGATGAAATTCCATCTATAAATTTTAATGTTATCGGTTGTAAGAAATCATCATCAGAGTCTAATAATAAAGCTGGTTTAATTCCTGCCCCACCCCATTCACGAGCTAAATAAATTGATTTTGTATAAGGTGTAGTGAAATCAAATTCTTTATTTTTGAAAAGCCACAAAGCTGCCAAGGGATTGCCTTTTTGAGCTAAAATTTTAGCAATAGCATTTCTTTGTATTTGATTAGCACCAAGTTGCATGAATTTTATCCCTAATTTCTCAATAATCTCAGGATTGGTCATTAAACCTAAAGAGAAATAAGCATCCTCAAAAATGATATCATAATTTGACATCCTTTCTATTACATCAAAATATTCATCGAGATTAAAATATCCTGCAACAAATAATCCAATGCGCCGTTCTTCAGCAAATGGTGATTCCAATAAATGATCTATCTTTTTTGTTATAATCTCTTTATGTTGAGTAATATCTATTTTCGAGAGCATTTTTACTATAGTATTTGATAATGCAATTGATTGTCCAATTATGCCAGATAATGATAAAATATCTATGATCATATGAAAATCTGCTTTACCAGCTAACTCATTAATAATTAATTCAATCTCGTAAGGAGTAAGCTTATAATAATTATCAACAAATATCTTCCAATTTTCTAAATCATAGGTTAGTAGATATTTGTTTACTGCTTTTTTATAATCTTCCGTCGTTAAAGCAGCCATCACTTCATATGAATATTTATCCAAATTGCTTATCACCAATTAATTTTTGAACCAGTCCCTGCACTATATTATTTTAAAAAGAAGAGCATCATCTCATTCATTTTTACATTAAACGGCAATCGGTCAGAAATGATTTTAAAATCTTTGTATAATCATCAGTTAATAAAATAAACGCGGTTAGTTATATATCGCTTAAAAAGGACATTACTAACTAAAAGTAAACTTTATAGAAGATATCCAACATTTGTACTTAATTTAAGGATATCAGATTAAACTTGTATTTATACTCTGTAGTTTAATCTAGTTTGAAAAAGAGATAGTCAGTTTGTTCAAGAACAACAAATTGAGTTGAAAAACTTGAAAACAATAACTCTGGAAAAAAATAGAGCACATATGGATAAAAGATCTATATCCTTCATAATAATTTTATTTCTAACCAGCATTCTCGCCTTATCTTTACATACTTTTACTAATCAAGAGAGAACTCCACCTGACATTCCAGATAATTTTAGTTTTGAAACTATCGATGCCCAAGAGCAAATTCGAGATGTTTTACGATTAGTCCCCACAGATGAAATAGAAGATGATCCTAACGACCCAGATAGAGATGGCTTAACAAATGAGGAAGAAGCTTTTTACAATACTCAACCTTATAATCCCGATACAGATTACGATGGACTATTAGACGGGGCAGAGGTACATTTCTATTTAACAATTCCTACAAATGTTGATTCAGATTATGATTACATTGCTGATTCACTAGAAATTTTCAAATACAACACTAATCCTCTTTTATGGGATACCGATGGGGATGGCTTACATGATGGTTTTGAGTTATGGACTTATAGAAGTAATGCTTTTCATCCAGATACTGATTTTGATATGCTGAATGATTTTGAGGAAGCAAGAATATATAAAACAAATATTCATGTCGGTGATTCAGACCAAGATGGTATTCTTGATGGAATAGAAGTTCATGTCTATCATAGTAACCCATTAAACAAAGACTCCGATGGAGATGGATTAGATGATTTGTGGGAAATCAATAATGATCACAATCCAATTAAGAAAGATAATTGGGATAAGTATTTTTCATT
>JAEORJ010000020.1 GCA_016840945.1 Candidatus Gerdarchaeota archaeon | reverse complement strand
AGACTAATTTAGAGCTATTTTTGTTTTTCGATATCTTATAAAATCGTATTTAGTGCTTTTTATAAGAGAATTGATTAATACTTAATGAACTATAGACTTGAATATTAAAACTACAATAAGCTAATATGGTGATAACTTTTGATTGTTAGAGATCCAGTTCTAGGTGATTTACAATTTACTGCAAATGAAACAAAGATAATGGATAGTCCAGAAATCCAACGCTTAAGAGGTATCAAACAACTTGGAACAGCTTATTTAGTTTACCCCGGTGCATTACATACACGATTTGAACATTCTCTAGGTACTAGTTATTTAGCAAAAAAAATTATGTATAATATTAAAGCAAATGGTACTGAAATACCTGCAGAAACAGAGGAGCTTGTAGCGATAGCAGGATTGCTACATGATGTCACGCATGTTCCTTTTGGTCACACCTTTGAGGATGAACGGAAGATATTCGAAAGACATGACAAAAGTGAATACTTCAAGATTACTTTATCTAAAGGAATTATTAATGACGTGATTTCAGAATTAGGAATTAAGCAGGATTTATTGAAAATACTTACTCAAAAAGATCCATCTATGAATGGTAAAAAAGATCCTTGGCAAGGGCAAATTATTAATGACACAATCTGTTCAGATTTATTAGATTATATTAGAAGAGACTGTTATTATACTGGTATAAATAAAAATTATGATGATAGAGTTTTCAGCTATTTTATTATTGACAATAATAAACTCGTATTAAATTTTGGCAAAAATAAAATGGAACGATCTGATGCACGTTCCGAAATTTTACATTTATTACGATTGAGATATTTCTTAACAGAACGTGTTTATTTTCATCATGCTAAATTATCTTCCGGAGCGATGATTTCAAAAGCAGTTGAAATTGCCGTAAAAAATAATAAATTAACTCGAGATAATCTGCTAAAAATGGACGATTGGACTCTTCTTAATTATTTAGAGAAATTAAATGATAATAACCTAGAGCTTCAATCAACAAAGGAATTAATAACTCGCTTGCGCTCGAGAGATTTGCTAAAAAGATCTTATGTGCTTTCTAGTGCAACATTATCTTCAAGAAAAAGTCGTGATGAATTCATTACAAAGTTTAATCCACCTACCAATGAACGTGAGCAAGTTGAAGATATGATTATAGATCGTTTAAGAAAAATAGCAAAAAACAACAATATTAGCAAAGCTGATGTAATAATTCATTGTTTAAGTTCTTCATCATTAAAAGAAGCCGATGTTTTAATCAAAACAAAAGATAGCAAAATCCAACCATTAAATGCTCGACCATACCCTTCTGTTGATATTAAATCAATTGAAGATTCTTATGAAGACCTTTGGAGAATGTATGTTTTTGCTAATAAGAAATACACTAAAGAAGTAGCCTCAATTTGTGAAAGAACCTTTGGTAGAGAGAATGAATTTTCACCAAAATAATTTTTTAATCCTTGCATGGTAATTCATTACATAACTCATGTAAATGGATTTTATATTTTCCAAGTGCTCCACCAAAATTACCAGCTGATATTTTCAAAACTCCCTTGACTTTAACTGCTTCCCTCATAGCTAGCTTCATAGCTTCTTTAACATCATGCATCGTTAAACCATTGATAACAATTTCTGGTATGCTAACTACTCCTTCAGGAACAGAGCTATTCTTTATGCTATCTTTTAAAGTGGGACAAAATGGATGATTAGTTGTTGGTCCTATGTCAGGGTGCGGTTGGCTTTTATAAACAGGTTTCGATCCAGCACTACAAATTGCAAATGGTGTGATAATATTAGGTATTGGATATAAAGCATTCAAAACTCTTTTTCCAGCTTTTAAAGCTGTTTTTTCAGAATCACACATTAACCAAATATTGCCCCCAGAGACTCCAATTTCATAACCTATGGTTCTTTCTATATACCAATCGCCCATCATTAATGGAATTTTAATCATATTCCTTCCATAAAGTGTTTCTTCAGTTTGGTAGACATCACCACAATAGCCAACGTTTTCCATAAGATCAAGAGTGTTATCTGATTCCAAACCATTATAGACTGTTGTTGTAGGAATTACTAAAATGCCTTGTCTAATTCTTAAACCAATTTCCTTATAGAATTTCTTGATGCTTTTTTTCTGATCTTTAGGATCCCAATCACCCCAAATTTGAACAATAAAACCGGGGTTACTGTCTGGTGTTTCATCTCCTCGTATCCATCGCTCGATACCTGCTTCAGTCCTTCCTACAACAATAGAAGGTAGAGCAGAACATTGTGCCGCAGTGTATTGCATTAATTGTTCATCACGTAGTGTAACAATAAGTCTAGAAACAATACCCTCGAAAGCTTCGCAGTAGGTATCTTCAATTTCTACTCCTTCAAGTATCATATTAAAACACTCAGTGTCTTATCTTTTTTACAATAATTCAAAAAGATTTTGTTAGGAAAAAATGATGCCTAAATTAGTCATTTGACATTTTCCATTGATGAATCTGATTTGATTTTCATATAATTATTGATTAATAATTCAGGTTCTTCAAATTGCTCATCTTTAATTTCATCTTCTATTAATTGAGCTTTCCTTTGTAATGGTAATCTTTCCAATGGTTTAGATGATTCTGAAATGACTTTATCATCTAATTCAATTTCGATATCTGTTTCAAGCTGAGCAATTCTATTAGTTCCACTAACAATATTTTCATTTTCTTCGTATCTAGAACCAGCAAAAAGATTTGGTTTGTATTTTCTCCCTCTCCAAGTTGTTTCTTTCTTAATTAATAATTCTAAAGCTGATACTGCTAATAATAAGCAGAACATTATCACTCCAAAGGGATAAAATACATATGTCATCCATAAATGCTTTCCTTTTTTATTCCAATAGAATAATACTCCTAGACCACCACCAATATACAATAGAACTGCTGCTACAATAAATGGCCAGGTAGTATATGCTGCAGTTATACCAATTGCTACAGGAGCAAATAATCCCCACAAGAAGAACAATAATGCACCAGTTATTCTTTTAGCCCAAGTCATTTTTGTACCAGGAAAAAGGCATTTTTTCCATCCATTCCACCATTGTTTTGGTGAATCAGGATACATGCGTGTGTAAACTTTTTTAGTGCCATCTATAAAATATAAACGTCTTGTTTCAAGTTTAGTTATACGAGCAAATGCATAATCTTCAATGATTGATCCTTTGATCCTTTCATGGCCTCCTAAAGTTTCATAATCACTTCTCTTAAAGAGCATATATTGTCCACTTGCTGTAAAGCTCTCTAATTTATCTGGATTATTAACACTGTTTTTACCACCATAAATAAGATTAGATGCAAAATAGAAAAATGGGTTTATACTTTCCCACCATTTTTCAATTCTTTGGAATGGAAATACCGATAACAAGGCAGAATTCCTTTCTATTGCAGCTTTAATGAAATATCTTAATGAATCAGGAGTATGATCTGTATCTGCATCACAAAAGAGTAAATATTCTCCTTTTGCTTCCTTATAACCTAAATGACAACCCCAATTTTTACCAATCCAACCATCAGGGACTGTTGGATCAATAATCAATTTATCAGCATATTCTTTAGCCAATTCAGCTGTTCCATCTGGTGAATCACCATCAGAAACAATTATTTCATAATTGGTATAATTAAGAGCTTTTAATGACTGCAAACAATTGACAATATTTCTACTTTCGTTATATGTAGGTATTATTATGCTTACAAAAGGTTGTTCATAATCATCTGCTATACGATTTCTAGGCATAACTCCTTTTTTACCGCTAATAGTTGCTAAGAAATAGATAAGTGCAAAAATGACTATTAATAAATAAATACTACCCGCAATTATTAATATGATATTCGCCATTCCTTATTCTCCTGGTATAGTTGGAAATAGTTGAATTATTTATATTATCTTCTTAAATTCCGATAAACGATTAATTATCTTAGTGAACTTGTTTTTATATTTATGCTAGCTATTCAACTTTTAAGTTATTTCCAATCTAAATTCAATCGATTATAATCGTACAATAACAATTAGGTAGAATACTATATATAATTTTTCAATCAATAATAGATTGCTACTGAAAATTAGCCTCTATAATTCTCTTTATAGCTAAAATTAAAAATGATAAAACATTCAATACAAAAAGTGTGGGTTACAAATGTTTGGTATAGGTCTAAAATCACAAAAATGGATAACTGCAGCTCGTAAAACTGAACGAGAAACCAAGAACTATTCAAAAAATCTTTATGAAACTTGGTCTAGAATAATAAAAATTTTTGAAATGGATTTAGCATTCTTTAATGAGTCGTATCCTGAGAAAATTAATGAATATGAAAATACTCTCATTTATAATGAAATGATGGCGTTTACAAAAAGGCTTGCACAAGTTCAAAACTTGGCTTTCTGGGGGTATTATCATTCATCACTTCTAGAATTACGATTTATGCTTGAAACAACAATTTTATCTTATTATTTGGATACCCAATTACCTAATACAGACCATTCTGAGAAAATAAAATTGATGCAGAAACATAAAGGTGAATTATGGGGTGAGCGCCTTAGAAGGCGATCATATATGTATGATAAAGCTTTAGGAGCAGAAGTTGATAAAGTAATTAATGCAATAAACGTTTCAATTGATGAATATTTAGCCGATAAAACAATCGATACTTGGAAACAAAAAAGTTTACCTTTTAGAGAACAAGATTTTATTGAATGTGTCCATCATACACAAAATGCTTGCGTTTTGATTATTAAACATTTTACAAAGAGCTTTAGTGGTTTTACCTATAATGGTGAAATGACTATCACCCATAAAGATGAATCACAAACAGAAACTCATCAAATGGAAGAGGAGCATTAGTTTCAAACTTCAAATTATTGATTGTTTTCACCCATTATTTTTTTATTTACTAGAAATATAATTTACTATAATATTTGGTGTAAAAATTGAAATTCGAAAAAATTATTTCAGTAGGAATAGCTAGCAATTCATATTTCATTGCTTCTGAAACAGAGGCTGTTGTTATTGATCCAAGAAGGGATGTAGATGTTTATTTAGATTTAGCCACTCAATATAATGTTAAAATAACGACCATTTTTGACACTCATAAAAATGAGGATTTTGTAAATGGTTCTCTTCAGTTAGCCTTCAAAACAGGGGCTAAAATCTATCATGGTGGAAAATTAGGTTTTAAATATGGAAATGATGTAAAAGATGGTGATAAATTTCAGATAGAGGATTTGGTTTTCACAATTTTGGAAACTCCGGGACACACTCCTGAAAGTATATCCGTTTCTGTTTCTATAATTGATAATCCTAACATTCCATACATGATTTTTACTGGTGATACTTTGTTTGCTGGGGATGTTGGTAGAATTGATTTTTATAGGGATGACAAAAAACAATTAGAAGCAGCTCATTGGTTGTATAACAGTCTATTTAATAAATTGCTAAAATTACCTGATGGAGTAATTGTTTTGCCAGCACATGGCGCGGGTTCAATATGTGGTGGAGGAATAAGTGGATTACCTTATACGACAATAGGTTATGAAAAACGAACCAATTCAATATTACAGTTATCAAAAGACGAGTTTATTGAATTGAAATCAAAGGAGAAATTTGAAATTGCTCCAAATATGACTTTCTTAGAGAAATTGAATCTAGAAGGACCGCCTATTTACGAGGCTATTACAAAACCAGCTGCTTTAACAGTTGAAGATGTTAAGAAATATATTACTGAAGGTGCTCAAATCATTGATATTCGTGAACCAGAAAGCTTTGCTGGTGGGCACATTCATGGTTCAATTAGTATCTGGAAAAATGGTCTACCAGCATATGCTTTATGGCTTTTAGATTACGACAAACCAATTGTTCTCATAAAAGGAACACATCAAGATATAGAACAAGCTATCAGGTATTTAATTCGATTAGGTTTTGACTATATTATTGGATATCTGCCTGGTTTTAGAAATTGGTATATGGCTGGTGAACGATATGAAAAAACACGTGTTTGGTCTGTTCATGATTTGAAAGATAATCTTGATGACCCAAATATCTTTATTTTAGATGTAAGGACGGGACGGCATATTAAAGATAATGGTAGAATAAAAGGGTCGTATCACATATTTTTAGGTGAATTACAAGAGAGATTAAATGAAATCCCCAAAGATAAAAAAATATGCGTTTATTGTGATTCAGGTTTCAAATCATTTGCTGGAGTTAGCTTTTTGCTCAAGAACAACTACAAAGATGTTATTGGCATCTTCGGTAGCATGAGTGCTTGGACGAATGCCAATTACCCAGTAGAATGTGAAAAATAATCCTTTTCACCATTTTCTATCTTGTCCATGTGCCATTTTTTTAAAACGAAACAGTAATATATAGAACAATATACTAAATACTAACTATAAAATATAGTTTAAAATAAATTATTGGAGGTTGGGAAGATTAGCCCCAATACTTTAAAAAACGAAATCAAAAAACGATGTCCAGAACCAATTGCACCGTGCTCTGTGACATTTAAGATAGGTGAAAATTTGAAGTCCTTTAATTCAGTAGTAAAAATTTTCACAGATAAAGGATTCACAGTAAAAGACTTTGTTGATGACTACATGTGTGTACTATCACGAGAAAGTGAAGGTATTGATGAAGCTGTTAAGATTATGCGCAACACAGTGCAAATTCAAGCTTGGAGAGATACTTTACTAGATCTCTGTGATGATCTGTTTGAACATTGTAAAGGTTTCGAATGATGGACTAGAAAAATATTTTTTGCTAAAAGCAAAAATTTTTCCTAGTTTTTTTATCTATTTTACACAAGATTTTATAACATCACACTAACAACTCTCAAATGGTGTTCATAGAAAATGCTTACTAACGATGAAATTGTATTTAAAATAAATAATTCAGATAGCAAATTAATATTCCTAGTTGGCGATTTTGAAGACTTTTCTGCTTATAATCTAGCAATGGATTATAATTACTCTTATTTACAATTTGATGATTTTTTGAAAGAAAACAATATTGACTCAAAACATTTTCAAGAATCAGATTATAATCGTAAAACAACTACTCCTATTAGCATCGATAAATGGACACAAAAAATTGCTTTTAAAGAACAAAAACTTTCAGTAATAATTGATGGCTTTTCATCGCAGAAAATTCCTGATTATTTAACAAGGAATTTACTAATGCAAGAATTGTTACATTTATCAAAGAATAGTTCCAAATTAAAAACAAACTTAGTTTTTGTGATTGATACTAAACATGGTAAAGCAGAAAGCCATATCTTGCCTAAAATCTTAGATAATAGCACTGTTATATTCAGATAAAGTTGAGAACATTTTTTTGTTAGTAAAATTGAGCTTAAGGTTTCAGATTCAATGACTTCAATAAATGATGTGAAGATTAGAGCTTTTCAAAAGAAAATTTTTGATTGGTGGTTAGATAATAGAAGAGACTTACCTTGGCGAAGCACAACAAATCCATATTATATTATGATTTCAGAAATCATGTTACAACAAACACAAGTGCCACGAACAATAGAAAAATATCTTGAATTTATTGAAATGTTTCCCAATTTAGAATTACTTGCTAAAGCTTCAATTGCAGATGTGTTAACTATTTGGTCAGGTTTGGGTTATAATAGAAGAGCTCTTTGGTTACAACAAGCAGCTCAACAATTAATAACAATGAAAAATTTTCCACAAGAACCAGAAGAATTAGAAAAATTAAAGGGGATAGGACCTTATACTGCTCGTGCAATTTTGATTTTTGCTTTTAATAAAGATTTACCAACAGTAGATACAAATATCAGACGAATATTAATAGCCGAGGGGTTTGCAACTGAAGAAACCTCTGATAAGGAATTATTTGATATTGCAGAGCTTGTGTTACCAAAAGGTCATTCTCGGGATTGGCATAATGCATTGATGGATTATGGTTCATTAGTACTAACAGCATCTAAAACAGGTATAAAACCAAAAACAATTCAGAAGAAATTTAATCGATCTACAAGATATTATAGAGGGCAAATTGTAAAGCAGCTAACAAAAAAAAGTAAAGTAAGTAAGAAAGAGTTAATCAGTTTACTTGAAATCCCGAAGAAAGATATTCAGAAGATTTTAGATGATTTGGAAAAAGACGGTTTAGTTAAAAGAATTGATGAGTACTATTCTCTACCTTAATGAAAAAGAGGGAATAAAGCTAGTGTATTAAACTAGCTTTTCAAATTTCTCAAAAATCTCAGTTAATTGTTCAGATAATTCAGTATAACCTAAGCTATTACTTTGTCGAATATCATATTGGATTTTAGCTTTAAGCTCTGAGATTTCAGCTTTTGATAATCTTTTATCTTTAGAATCTTCTAGTTTCTTTTCATATTCTTTGACGTTTTCAGTTAGAAGCTCAAAAGAACTAAGGTAAATTCTGCTGCCAAGTATAATATAACCTTTAGAGCTTGGTAAGTTATTGACAATTTGTTTAATATCGCCTCTATTGAGTTTCTTTTCTAAATAAACTGAAACTTCTTTGAGCGAAAGACTTTCTTTACCTGCTTTTCGCTGAGATTCAAGATATTTGAACATTTTTTGTTCAGGGCGGGTTGTCCAGAAAACTAAGAAGAAGACTAGCACAAAAATTAATATTCCAACTGCTGAACTAACACCTATCGCGATATACAAACGGAGATTTTTCAAAGTCTTGTTGCTTTTAGGATCATTAGGATCAGTTCCATCAAGTATTTCTTGATAGTCAGAAACGCCATCTCGATCGCTATCAGCTATTAGGGGATTAGTGTTGTATGTGAGTACTTCTTGACCATCAGTAAGTCCGTCACCATCTGTATCAGCAAGTAATGGATTTGTTCCATGAGTTTTTTCTAAAGCATTAGTTAAACCATCTGTGTCAGGATCAGCGTCAGCGTCAGCAACTATTGGATTTGTACCTTGATTAACTTCCCAATAATCATCTAATCCATCGCCATCAGTGTCAGCATTTCGTGGATTGGTGCCTTCTTGGAATTCTTGTAAATTAGTTAAACCATCATTGTCAGCATCGAATCGACCATCACGTACTAATGGATTGAATGAGTTATCAACTTCCCAACCATCGTTCATGCCATCTCCATCGGTATCACTTAATTGTGGGTCTGTAAGATGAGTAAATTCTTCCATATTGGTTAATCCATCATTGTCAGGATCATCATCTGCATCAGCAACATTAGGATCCGTATGATATTTTGTTTCCCAAGCATCACCTAATCCATCACCATCGCTATCAGCTAATAATGGGTTTGTAATGTAACCATCTTGACCGGCAAGAACTTCTTCACCGTCTAAGATCGTGTCGTCATCTGTATCTGGATCCATTGGATTTGTACCATAAGTAAATATTTCATCACCATCTTCTAATTGATCATTATCTAGATCTGGATCTTTTGGTGCATTTGTTACAATATACCCTGTTCCATTGTGATAGGGGTTATCTAATCCAACGAAAATGCCATAAACCTCTTCGCCGTCTGACAATCCGTCACTATCAGTATCATAGAGATCAGGCTTGGTTCCATAGATTTTATATTCATCGATATTTAATATGCCATCACCATCAAAATCCAAGTATCTATCATCAACTGTTGGATTTAGGTGTGAATCAACCTCATATCCATCGGGCATAGTATCACTATCAGTATCGTTTGATAGTGGATTGGTGATCCAGCCATCATCGCCAAGAATTATTTCTTCACCATCAAGAATGTTATCATCATCAGTGTCTGGATTTTTTGGGTCAGTACTATTAGTTAATTCATAATTGTCTAAAAGCTCATCAGCATCAGAATCATTATTCAAGGGGTTAGTACCTATAGTGAAGATTTCATAGTAATCATCTAATGTATCATCGTCAGTATCATTATCGAGTGGGTCACATCCTTTGATGTAATCATTTGTAGCATAGATGTTACTTGGTGCATAAACACCATAAAATTCATCTCCATCTAATAATTGATCGTCATCTGTATCATCATTAAGATAATCAGTTGATGTATCGTAAATTTCATAACCATCATATAATCCGTCGCTATCTGAATCGATGAGTATTACTTCGAGACCATCTGGTGATGCTCCATCACATAAATAAGCCCAATCGTCTTTTACATATACACCATAGCCACTTCCACCATCATTATAGGCTCCAATATAACTAATATCAAGCACATCTGATACATTGAAAATTTTCATGCCTTTATTTCCAGAATAGGTGACGAAAGCAGTTTGTTTTTCCACAAAGACTTTTAGCGCATGATCACCAGCGCTAAATGAATCTGTTACTGTGGGATTTGGGTAACTGTAAAGGGAGAGAATATAGAATCCTGAATAATCAGCTACAAAGCATCGATAATCGGAACGGACATACACGCCATATGCACCACTTGTTGAAAATCCACCAATTAAGTAAACATTTGATGGATCAAAGATATTTAATCGTTTTACTCCATATTTTGCATCTGCTATGTAAGCATGATGGTAGTTATCGTCCCACAAGATATCAACGTCACGAATATCTGAGTTACCAGTGGTATATTTACTTACATAAACAATATTTTCAGGATCAGTTATGTCAATTACTGCCATACCAAATTGTCCTGCAGCTACGTATGTGTAGTTTTCATGCGTTCTTGATTGATAGACAATGTATCCAGTAAATTCAGTGGCTATTTCTGATACTTTTTGAGGACTGGCTAAGTTGGATAAATCTAATACAATAAATCCATTTAATCCATAGCAGAGAAATGCATAATCATCAAAAACTTCGACTCCTAATGCTCGAGCAGTTGTTCCTTGTATATATTTTCCAACATAAGTTATTGCTGATTTGTTAGCAATATTAACTATTACTAATCCGTTTGTTCCATCAGCAATAAATGCGAGGTTATCTTTTACAACGACATCATAAGCTTGGCCAGCATCAACATAGCTGCCAATTTCAGTATAATTGTATATTACGCTATTTAATTCTACAGGATTACCTATAGGATCGAGACCTTTTGTTGTCATTTCATCAAATTGACTTAATTCATCTTTCTGTACGAAACTATTATCTTGTTGATGTTTTTGGAACGTTACAGTTACTAGAACCAATAACATCACAGTGTATAGCATTATTCTTCTCATTGATTTCATTGTCATTGTTTTGCTAACCTCACATTTTTAGCATTACATTTGATTGTTTATTTTAGAGCTTTATCACTTTAAAAATGATATAGCATATTTGAATTTTTATATTCCTTAAATTACCATAGGTTTTATTTAGAGAAATTCTAAAACTAATTCGTTTTAAAAGTTATCATCAATAATAAAACGTGATTATCATGCAAGTTTTGGTCACTGGTGCTTCAGGTTTCTTAGGTTACCACCTTGTCAATGAATTGATTATAAACGATTATAAGGTATCCATTTTAGTTCGTCAAACAAGTAATATCTCTAATCTTAAAAAGATACCAGGTTTAAAAATTGTTACAGGTGATTTAACTAATTTAGAAAGCCTGCAAAAAGGATTCAAAAGACAAAATATCATTTTTCATAACGGATCTGCTTTTAATGAATGGGGACCATATCGCTATTTTTATCAAAATAACGTTCTTGGTACTAAAAATGTATTAGAAGCTGCAAAATCAAATGATATTACTCGAATAATCTATACAAGCACTGCTGATATTTACAAATATCAAAATAAAGAGAGTTATGATGAGGACTCTGAAACTAATGCTCGAGGTAATTATCAAAAATCTAAATTGAAAGCTGAAGCTTTACTTAACGATTATAGTGAGAATTTTAATTTTGAAATAACTAAAATTCGTCCACCAGGTATCTTGGGACCAAGGAATCAATATATGACTGCTCGAGTAAAAAATGGTCTAAAAGCTAAAAAAGTCCCATTAATAGGTTCAGGTGATCAGAAACAATCCTATGCTGATGCAAGAGACGTTGCTAAGGCTATTAGACTAATAGCTGAAAACGATAAAACAATCGGTGAGATTTATAATATCACTTCCTTTAATGCTTCAGTAAAAGAATTTTGGTCAAGTGCTGCAGAAGCAATTAACAAAGACATTACCTTTGTAAATTATCCTTATCGTTTGACTTATTTCTTTGGTTGGTTATCTGAAATTATAGGCAAAATAACCTTTAGAAAATCTGTTCCACGAGCAACCAGATATCGCATCAATTATTTTGGTAAAGATTATTTAATTGATGATACGAAAATTCGTTCAGAATTAAAATATAAACCACAATATACTCTCAATGAATCTATGAACGATATGCTAAATTTCAATAAATAACAATAATTGGTATTAATAATTCATGCTAAATAACATTACATTTTTTAAGCACAACACCATTTTTCTCACACTTTGGAAAATAAGTGATAACAATGGGTTCACTAAGAAATAGGAAAAACAATGGAAGTATCAATGAAAGAATTTTCAAAGCGGGAACAGTAGATAAATTAACGTATGCGCTTATGAAATTTGGTGACCAACAAATACATGCTATTTTAACATTTGATGAATATTTTGATTTGGATTTATTTGTGAAAGCTTATGAGCTTATTTTAGAAGTTGAACCTGTTCTAAAAAGTAGGTTTGTATATCATGATAAGAAACCATATTGGAAAGTAAAGGAAGATATCAAACAAAATGAATATTTTACAATAATTAAAACAGATAAAACAGATGAGGAGATATTTAATTACATTATAACTCCTTGTAATCCTGAAATAGACAATCCAATACAGATTAGAATTTTACGAAATTCAAAACAAGATGTATTACTCCTAAAAACAAATCATGCTATTGTCGATGGTGGGGGGATAATTGAATTTCTTGAATTATTAGCTAAGAACTATAAACAATTAACTCTAAATCCTAACTATACTTTAGACAGCTATATTTCTGAAGGTCGGGATTTAAAACAAGTTTTGAGAAAA
This sequence comes from Candidatus Gerdarchaeota archaeon, assembly GCA_016840945.1. The sequence goes on along the minus strand of JAEORJ010000020.1, from coordinate 45,748 downwards.
TTCAATATTTTCCAAAAAATCTTCATCTTCTTTAAAAATATGAGTTCAAAACCAAATTGGGCTTTTCCATGGATTGGAAATAAACAAACAGCTCCTAATTATATTATAAGGCGATTCGAACCTGAGCAATTTAGAAAAATAAAAACTTATGGTAAAAAATTCAATGCAACAATAAATGATATGGTTCTAACAGCTTTTTATCGAAGTGTTTTCAAACTGCTAAATATTAAACATAATGAGCCATTAGTTACTGTAGTAACTATTAACCTTAGAATGTACTTACAAGATAAGAAAGGGTATTCCATTTGTAATTTATCTTCATCAGCATACCCAAGAATAGCTTATGTACCCAATGAAAATTTTGCTGAAACTTTATCTCGAGTGCATAAAGAAATGAATTTTCGAAAAAAATATGCTCCAGGTATAGGTCCTGCGTTTTTCATAGAAAATGTCTTTAGGATGCCATTCTCAAGAGTTGTTAACTCTATTCGAAAAAGATATGAAAAAGATCTCAAGAGGAAAGCGACTCACCCCGTGTTTACAAATGTTGGATTAATGAGAACTCAGGATATAGATTTTGGTTCAATAAATGCAGTTGATGGTTATATTATGACACCAATAATGAAATCGCCGGGATTTATTTTTGGTTTGGTAACTTTTAATGAAACTATGTCAATTAATGCTGGTTTCTATAAAGGATCATATGATAAAAAAACATTTGAAACGTTTTTTGACAATATAAGCGATGAGTTACTTTCAATTGAAGATTAAATAAAAAAGATAACTATTAGCAAATCTTAAATTAAAGTAAGTATTAAACTTGGGCATGAAATCTGTAATCGTTTTAACAATGCCAAGAAGCGGATCTTCATTACTTGCAGGTGTTCTGCACTACTTGGGTGTATATATGGGCAGTGAAAAAGATCTCCATATGAGTCAACACAAAAATAAATTTGGATCCTTTGAGAATCAGGACTTTTTAAAAATAAGTCACAATATTTTGTTTAAAGCTAAACGTTTAATGCTCTATTGGAAGAGGTTTGATGATAAAGATGGTAAAGTAGAAGCTGCTGTGAAGAAATATGAGGATAAATTAGTAAAGATTATTCGCGAAAATGAAAGAGAAATTTGGGGTTTTAAAGAAGCAGTAATCATTTATACTTTGCCTTATTTTCATTACCATTTAAAGAATCCTTATTATATTGTTCTTTATCGAGATCCTGAAAGTGTTGCTAATTCGAATGCTCGTGCAGGTAAACTAAGTAATTGGTGGCCTGAAATAAGAACAGAATTTTCTTATTTTAAACCTCATCAATGGATAATGTTGTTCTTAAGAACAATGCGGACTACTTTTACAAAAGGTTTTATCTATCGCGATAGAGATTTTGTTAAGAGATTAACAGAAGATGGGTATGAAAAGATTGACAATTTTATTAAAGATAAAAAACATATACGAATTGAATTACCTGATTTAGTTCAAAATTCAGAGGAAGCAATTAATCAAATAATAGAATTCTTAGACATTAAACCTTCTAAAGAACAAATCAAAAATGCCTTAGATTTCATTCATCCAGAATTATTAACTTCAGAAGTTAAAGCAAACTTTACTGAAGAAAACAAATAATTAATTATAAGATGGTTTCCATAACCATCTTCCATTATTTTATCATTATGTTCTTGTATAGATAATTGTTAGTAGGAATTATTGTGCGGTTGAGGGAAGGACTCGAATATCCTACTAACAATTTTTCTATACTACAAACCTATTCCGTTTTTTTTGCTTTAGCGATTATAGCTTCCTTGCATACGTCATCGCTTTCAAACAAAAGCACAACTTTGATCCAATCCCCATCTTTCAGATCATATTTTCTTCTAATATTAGATGGTATAACAACTCGGCCCTGTTGTCTTAATTGAACATCTACTTTTACAGCCATGATTTTTCACTTCTCTGGATTATTCTTTTTGGTATAAATTGGCACTCTTTGGTAAAATATGGCGTAATAGGGTTTATAAATATTTGGTAGTGTATGGTAAAATATGATAATGATTGCCAGTGTATATAATTATTCGGTAAAGTTATAAACCCATAAATCGATTTTATCATAGTATGACTGATAAAAAATCTAAACTTAAGACACTTCATGTCGATATTTACAATTCAGAAGTAAAGGAACGAATTGATTGGTTAAAGGATTACTCAGGTATTACTTCTGATGCTGAATTGGTACGCTGGATGCTAAGAGAATTACAAAGACGATTAGAGGAAGAAATAAGAGATCGTGAAGCAGCTAGAATAGCATTCAAAAAGTCTTTCGTAGAGAACAGTGGTAAGGAGTAATTGTTAGGAATCACAAGGACAATTATTGCAATCTCTTTCTAATAATTCACATAAATTCTGTAATCTCTTTTTTAAGTCGCTTTTACATTCGCCACAAATACCTTTACATAACCCGCAAATCATTCCTTCGAGGGCATTTAATTCTTGAATTCTAAGTAAAAAATCACGATTTTTTAGAAAATGAGGATTCTCAATAACATCATTTCCAATAATCTGTATTAGATTATTGATTCTCTCACGAATAACATCATGACAATTTTGACAATTATCTTGACAAGATTCGCTTAATTCTTTCTCAAGCTCACGTAATTCTAAGATTTTAATCATGGTATCATGAGTCTTCATTAGTATTTCAGTTCCCTAATTATACCAAAGGATAGTTTACTAAGTTTTCTTTTTATACTTTTGCTTAAAGACTTGAATATCGTTATTAATTGATTGACTCAATTTTGTTCGCTAATAGATAATTTAAAAATGGGTATTTGTCTAACTTTTATGTCAAAGAACTTACGATGTGATTTTGTGATAATTGATGGTCATGGACATGCTTATGGCGAATACTCTAATGTAGATTCAATAAAACAATTAACAAATGATTATAATGTCGATAAAATTGTACTTTGTGCAGGCAGAGGGCAATCAGATGAAGAACCAAAACGACCTCGTCTTAAGGAGTCATTTATTAGTACAAGACCAAAATTGCATCTTTTTTCCAACAGATTTCTTCGTATGATTTCAAAAAAAGTTGGTGATAGGGATTTAGGAAACCATTTTGTTTACTCATTAAAACAACAATTACCACAGAAAATAATACAGTTTTATTGGGTTAATTTTAATGATAACAATTATTATGAAAAATTAATTCTAAATTACAAAGAAATGAAATTTGAAGGTATAAAATTACACCAATGTGTTGTTCCATTTTCAAACAAAAGTGAAGAAATGAGTAGAGTTTCACAATTTGCAGCTAGTAATAATTTACCTGTTTTCATTCATCTTTATGTTTCAAAAGATGCAAATGAGTTTGTTGAATTAGCTAGAGAAAATCCTAAAACAAATTATATTGTGGCTCATTTAATGGGATTAGAAAATGTAATCAAGAAAGGTTCTGATTTAACAAATATCTATTTTGATACGTCTACCTATTATATTACTAGTACTAAACGAATTTTGAAAGCTGTCAAGTATTTTGGAGCAGATCATGTCTTTATGGGCTCTGATACTCCTATGGGTTATGATAATTTAAAAAATATTATTTTAAAAATTAACAAATTACCTTTACCTCAAGATCAAATTAATTTAATTAAAGGCGATGGATTAGCAAAATTATTATCAATTAAAAAATAAGCATTACGCTAATCTGTTGAATCCTTTGATCTTTTCTTAATAATAAAGGTATAAACGCCATTTTCTTCAGTTATTAACTTTAAATCATGACCAAAATTATTGCAAAATCTTGGGATACTATTTCTAGAATGTGGTGCATCTGTTATAGCTTTAAGAATTGCTCCTGGTTGCATTTTAGCCATTTGCATTCGTACTTTCATTGATGGAATTGGACATGGTAATCCTCTAATATCTATAAAAACATCAATTTTAAAATTCTCATCAACTGTCATAAATAATCAGTATTCAATATCATTAATCTCTTAAAAATCTATCATAAAAAAAGCTAACTTTAAAGAAGAAATAAAAGAATTAATTTTTAGCTAAATTAGTATTTTAAAGTGAAAAAAGAAAAAAGAAATTTTTACTTCTTCTTTTTTCCATAAGTTAATAGCAATGAAGTTATTATAAACGCTGAAAAGACCAATAGTGTAATTCCTATAATATAACTAAAGATTCTTCCATAAGGACCAATTGTTGGAAAGTCAGTGTAATAATCATCTTCGTAAATTATTATTATTATATCAAAAGATGATGTTGTTTCATTGAATGTACTACCAACAGCATAGAGTTTATCATTATACGCCTTGATATCAGAAGCTTGATCAACAAGATCTCCTTGATATGAGCTTTCCCAGATAAGTGTGCCGTTTTGGGCGAATTCAGCTAGAATAATATCACCATTAGCATCATAATAATTCGAATTACCGATTATAACAGGGTTGTTATGTTGATTGACAGTAATACCAATACCACTATCGACAGCTAAATCATAAGTGCTATTCCATAATATATCTCCAGTTGAATTTAGTTTCAAAACTACAACATCAGTTGGTGTTGCTACTGATGATTCAAGTTGACCTACGATATATATAGTGGAATCATCAGCAATTGCGACATCATAACCATTATCTGAAACACCAATTCCACCAAAGGTAGTGTCCCAAAGTGGTATGCCAGTTGAATTTAATTTTATTAAAACTAAATCATCAAAATTACCTGCAACAGTGTTGTTTGTTGTAGCGTTTAGGTAAATGTACCCTTGGCTATCAATTTCTATACCTGAAGGACTGACATTTTCGTAAGGTGTTGTTTCGCCATAATAATATTCCCATTGTTTAATGCCATCTGAATCATATTGATATATGAACACTTGTCCAGAAGTACCATTACAATCTCCAGTTAAATAAATATTAAAATCATCATCAATTGCTACTGCACGAACATAATCTATTTGATCAATTTTATGAGTTGTGTAGTTCCAAAGTCGAGTTCCATTTTCATCATATTTAATGATAAATGGATCAAGAACAAATTTACCAGCTTCAAATTGTGTATTGACAGTTCCAGCAACATAAATATTCTTATTTGAATCTGTAACTATGCCTACTGGGTTTGCATCATCATTTATATCCCAGGATCTTTCCCAGAGTTTATCTAAAGTTTTATTGTATTTTATAACTGTAACAGTTTTATTAGAATCATAGGAATATGAAAAACAAGTCATTATAATATTCTCTTCAACATCAATATCAACATAAGCTGAACCTTCTTCTTGATCGCCTCCCCAAGTAATGATTTCTTTTGTTGACTCGAAGTAACCATTATGAATCACATCATATGTAACATAACCTTGACTAATTGCTACTGCTAAGATATTTATTGATAGCAGTGTCACTGCAAACAAGAAGATTGTGTGTCTAGCTCTATTATTCATTTAAAGTCCTCTGATTCTTTTTTGATTAATACTGTTAATTAGTAATTCAATTACCTATTTTAGTAATTGCTATTGTATCCTTTTTTAATATTTGCTTAAACTTCCGTATACAAATAGTTAACGCTTTTTGAGTATAAAAAAAGAAGAAAAACCTCCCCGCATAATTAAAACTAAGGTATAAGCCACTTGCCAGCTTGATAAATGACTTTACCATCTAAGTAAATCTTTGAATCTTTACTTTTCATATCCTTCAAGATATCCCAATGAATGCTTGAGACATTTTTTGATCCTGAATCAGGATAACCAAATCCAAGAGCTAAGTGTATAGTACCACCAATTTTCTCATCAAAAAGCATGTTTTTAGTAAATCGTTGAATACCATAATTTGTGCCAACTGCCAATTCACCTATAATATTGGCATTTTCAAGTTCCAATATTTTGGTAAGCAAATCTTTACCTTTAGCTGCATCATAATCAACAACTTTACCATCTTTGAATTTTAACCAAATATTCTCTATTTCTTGTCCCATGTAGATACCAGGATAAGTAAATCTAATTGTACCATTAACAGAATCTTCAATTGGAGAAGTGAAAACTTCACCATCTGGCAAGTTTTGATGACCACAGCAGTTAATCCATTTCCTACCTTCGATACCAAAAGTAATATCTGTGTCCTCACCAACTATTCTGAAATCTTTACCTTTATCTAGAATCTTAACAATTTCCTCTTGTTTTTCCTCAACTTCTTTCCAATGGGCAATTGGGTCCTTCTTATCTAAAGCCAATGCTTTGTAAACGAATTCACGATATTCGTTTATTCCCATGTTCCCTTCTTGGGCAAAAGCTTCGCAAGGATATGGGCATAGTGTCCAATCTAATTCGCCTTTTGCGGCTCTTGTATAGAAGATATTACTAACTTCTTTTGTTGCTTCACTCATCATTGTTCGTTTTTTAGGATCGGTATTAGCCAATTCTCTTGTATTAAATGATGAATATACTGTTATTGACTTGTTAAGTCTTTTAGCAAAATCTATTGCTGAAGGATCTACATATTTGATTTGTTCGTCTGAAGCATTTTTATAGAATATTTCTGTTGTACCTGGAATTCCAATACGCATGTTAATTATATTACCACCTGCAAGGATTACTTCCCGATAAACTTCACGAATCAAATCTTCTGCATTTGATACTCCACGTATCTGCACCAAATCACCTTTCTGAACATTAACTGCATATTTAACTGCTAATTTAGCTAGCTTTTCTGCAAAATCACCATACATAATAAACAGAATCCTTAATTTGAATCAGATGTAAGATTTATTCTCAAATAAAAAATCTTTCTTTTAGTATTGATTGTTCAGAATTTTTACTCAAAAACACGGAATTATTAAAAAGCGAAAAAATAATAAACAAAATAATATTAGTAATTTGACTTAGAGAACACGAACAGGGAATTTCTTTATTGGAATCACCAAAAATGAATGAGAGAAATGGCAAGGAAAGTGAAGAATTATCAATTACTGATAAAATGTCTAAAGAGGATATTTTAGCTGTATACCATAAATTGCAGAAAAAATATGAAGAATTGTTATATTTATTTGATCATAATGAAAATATAACAAAAACACAAAGTAATGAATTATTAAAATATAAAACTATTTTTCAAGAAACTAAACACGGTTTAGCTTTAATTGATTATAATTCCGGTAAAATAATAGAAGCAAACTTTGAATTTGAAGAACAAACAGGTAGAGCTATTGAATACCTTAAAAAATTAACCATCTGGGAAGTAAGACCAATAAATAAACAAGCACAAGCGAAGAAGATCCATGAACAAGCTAAAGCTAATGGTTATGCGGAGTCAACAGAGTTAGATTTTGAGCGTCCAAATGGTGAGATAGTTCATATTGGTTATTATTCAAAGTTAATTACTTTAGGTGGTAAAAAATATCTACTTTGTATTACACGGGATATTACAGATAGCGCAAAAGAAGTCAAGAAAATCGTAGACAATCAGAAGCTATTACAAAAACAACGTGATGAACTTGAATCATTTGCTTCAACGATAGCTCATGACATAAGAGGTAAGTTACAGGTAATCAGCACCTATAACGAATTAGCTGAAGATTCATTTTATAGAAGTAAAATTAATGAACAAATAGATGCTATTGTAAAATTCCTCGAAAGTTTACTAATATTAGCAAAAGAAGGGGAAATAATAGGTGAATTAAAAAAGATTAACCTCAATGAGATGTTTGAGGATTTAATCCAAAAAGTCTTTACTTTGAACCCTAAAATAAAAGTTGAAATCGATAAATTACCAATTCTAATTGGCGATCCACAGAAATTACATCAAGTTTTTGAAAATATTATGATTAATGCTGCTAAACATGCTAAAGCTAGTCTTATTACTATTTCTGGAGAAACTGTTGGTGACAAAGTAATTATTATGATTTCTGATAATGGAAAAGGTATGGATTATAAAACTATAGAAAAAATACACCATGCTTGGGACACAAAGAAATATACGACATTAGGTTTAATGATTGTTAAAAAAATAATTGACGCTCATAATGGCTCTGTAAGTTTTACTAGTAAATTGAACGAAGGAACAACTTTTCGCATAGAATTACCACAAAAACAATAAAACCTATATTACAAAATCATTTATTTTTGATTTAATGTAAAGCTAATACATTATTTTAAATCACAATTAATAGTATATCAATTGACTGATAAAACAAGAGGCATTCAAATGTCTAAAGAAATGATCGATAAAGAAGCAAAAGAATATGGATTTCAAGTGAGAGAATTTCAGAAGAATCAATCAGATGCTCAAATGCTTGCTGATAGCTTTAACACTTGGGATGATCCTGATTCATGGCCAGGAGGATTTGGTCATGGAGACGTATTTACAGCTGAAAGAATATTGGAAGAATTACAAAAAAGTGATTATAAATCGAAAATGGTTGCTATAGCTGATGGAAAAATAGTTGGCCATTGTGATGTTTTAGATCATTTCACTGAAAAAGACACTTGTTATGTAGGTTTGTTAGGTGTGAACCCGTCATATCAAGGTAAAAAAATTGGTAAAAATCTCTTGTTAAGAGCTAATTTGAAAGCAATAGAAATGGAGAAAGACGTTATTACACTCCACACTTGGGGGGGAAATTTAAAGGCCGTCCCACTCTATAAGAAAACTGGTTATTTCTGGTCTCCTGAAACATCGGTCTATATGGAGAATTTTATACCGGGGATATTAAGAAATGAAATATTTAAACCATTTTTTGACAAGTTTGATTGGTATACAAGTTATCAAAGAACATTGAGTTTGAAGCCTGATTTTGAATTCATGAATAAAATGAGTGTATATAACTATTATTTTGTTGGTGATGAACAAAACTCGTTGAAAGTTATTATTGATCACAAAGCAAAGAAAATTTGTGGTTTTGAGTTAAAATTGGATAATCAAACCGTTGGTTGTAGTTGTCTAGTAGATAATTCAATTGGTTATGCAGGATATGGAAAAACACCTATTAAATGGATTTTTAAAAATGAAACAAATGAGGAGAAGCAGTTTTCTTTAAAATTAAAAATCAACTCTGGTGTCCAACTTGAAAGCGAATTAGCTATTACTTATATAGTTAATGCAGGAGAATCTAGAACGATTGAAAATGCTATTTTATTAGATGCTGATATTAGGACAGAAATAAACCCTCATGATGGTCATAATAGGACTAAATATCAAATTGAATCACAAATAATTTTTGATAATCAAAAAATTGATTTGGCAACAGGAATCGTACCAGTTGATCCATTGAAAGTTGATATTGTACCAAGTATCCGTTCAATTATTCCCGGTGAAAATTCAACAATTAATATAAGATTTCATAATAATACAACTGAAAAACTAAAGATTTCACTAAACTTACAAGAAATAAAAGATGTCTTATTGAATCCTATAAAATCAGTTGTTGTTTTTGAGTCAAAAGAGCGTAAGGATATACAAATAACAGTTAATCCGCCTATAAATTACTCTGATAATCTTCTATCACTAAAATTCCATCTCTATAAAGAAGACAAGGATGGTGCTATTAGACTACCAGATGAAGTTATATATCTACCAGTAATAAATGCTCTACCAAATAAGGGTCCAAAATGTAGCGGTTATATTCAAAAGAACAAGGTTGCAATTATTGAAAACGAAACTTTGAGATTAGTGTTTAGATTAACTAGACCTTATCATTTAACTCAATTTACTGATAAACGTGACAATAAAACCTATCCTCTCTATACAAATATTCTAGATTTAGGTTTACCCTATACTGATGCTTTTGGTGGTTTAAGTCTTGTTGAACAACAAGTAGAATTAATGCAAGATAAAGAATCAATAACATTGGTAATAACTGCTGCTTCTCAAGAAAAAGAAGGAGTAAAGGTAAGACGTTTTTACACACTATCAAATAGTTCTGATTTAATCGATATAAGAGTAGATGTAATAAACACTAGTAATAAACTAGTGAAAAATATTGGTTTGCGATTACTTAGTGATTCCTGGGAAAATATTGCTAATGGTGGAAAAATGTTCCTACCTTTAGAAAAGGGTATATTAGAACTTGAAAACGGCCATTATTTCCGATCATCCAGACACTTCCCAAATGAAATTGAAAAATGGTCTGATTCGTGGTTTTGTTGTGAATTTGAGAATTCAAAATTATATGGTGTTATTTGGGATGCTACTTTCATGAAAAAAATAGAACCAATAACATACAAATTACCTAATTTTGAGTTTTATTTTGATAGTATAAACCCTGGTGAAACTAAAGAAGCTCACTTCTATTATTATCTGGGTCGTGGTTCTTGGAAAGATTTCAAAAAATTAGCAAAATCTATCATACATAAAGATAGTTCCATTACCATACCACAAGAAAAAATTGTTAATAAAATAATTAAAGAATTCACAATTGATACCGAATCAACTATTTTTGGAAAACAATCAACATTTAATATTCAACCATTGAATTTTGATGATACACTGAAATTATCAATTAAAAATAACCTTTTGAAAAAATTCAAAGGAAAAATTATGATAACACTTCCAAAAGGCGTGCAATTTGGTGATAACACACAGTCTTTTGAAGAGGATATTAGTGAGTTATCACAAGAAAAACCTTATGAGAAGTTGCTAAAATTATTTGCCAATGAAATCTATTATGGTCGTATCTTTGTTTTTGATCTAAGATTAATAACTGAGGGATTTACTTTCAAGTATCCTATAATGATTCAAATCTTGAATAAAGATACTAAAGTTTCTGTTAAAAAAGAGGACATTGAAGGTAAAGAACTAATAACAGTTGATAATGGGAAAATTAATTTTTCAGTTTCAAAAGATCATGGGGGAACAGTCACTTCACTAAAATTGCCATCAATTCATTCGGAAAATAATCTTTTATCATCATGGCCTAAACCTAAACCTTTCATGTGGTACAGTGATTGGTTTGGTGGCATAGGTCCAGATATTAGTAACCCCTATGGTTGGAACCCAATAACTTACCTTGAAAAATTCCAAAGTGAAATCCTATCAAAAGGATTGGAAGGCGGTGTAAAAATAACTTGTGACCTAAAATCTAAGGAAATATATTCTGGAATCAAAATTGAAGTTGAATATACAACACTTCCTTATTCAAATGCACTAAAAGTTACTTTCCGATTAATAAATACAACAAATGCTCACTTGAATTTTGAAGGTGGTGTTGACTCATATATTTCAGTTGCAGGTCGTGTTGATAATAGTATCAATTTTCTATTTAATGATAAATTGATTACTAGAACCTTTAATAATTCCTTTGGCTTCAAAGCAACACAGAAAAGATGGTGTATTTTCATAAATGATGAGGCTAAAATGGCTATGGCGATATTAGGCCCTGATCGTGAGAATTTAAATCTAAATATAATGGATCGAGGAGAGCTCGTTAACTCAGTTGAAAGTTGGGCTACTGAAACAATTCCACCAAAAGGCAAAATTGAATATGATATGTTATTTGTATTATATCCAATCAATCATGAATTCTTAGAAATTCTCAAAATGTTTTAATACATAAACATTGAATTTTTGCATTGGTCTCCAAAGTGAACAATATAAGTGATTTAATCAAAAATCTTGAATCAAAAAATGATAAAATAATACGTATGCGCGCAGCTATTGCCTTAGGTGAAATGGGTAAAAAAGCAATTGAAGCTGTACCAGCGTTAATTGTTTCTTTAAAAGAAGATGAGAGTGCTAAAGTTAGAGAAAATGCTGCAAAGGCTTTAGGGCAAATAGGTAAAGATGCTCATGAAGCTGTTCCTGCATTAGTTAATTCTATGATGGATGATAGTTCAGAAACTGTTCGCCAAATTGCGGCTGAATCTTTAGGTGAATTAGGTGACAGAGCTGTTCCAGCTTTATTATCAGTACTGAGAACAGAATCTGATGTTGGTGTTATAGTTAAAACAATTGAAACATTAGGTAAAATCGGTGAATGGGCTAAGAAAAATGAGCCTGATTTAATAGAGCCAATAATTAATGATATTGTTAGTGCAATTTCTAGAAAAGATAATGAAGTAATACATAATGCAGCCATTGAATCTTCACTAAAAATGGGTGAAGCAGTTATTTTACCGTTATTGAAGATATATAAAAATGGTGAAAAGAAGAATGTTATTACTGTTATCGAGATAATTTTTGAACGTTTAGCTCAACAATTAGGCCTTCGTAGTCGGGCTGCATTAATTAGAAATTATGATTATTAACATCAGAAAAGGTATAATTATTTATTACTTTCAATAATTGTACCATATTCTTTTTCCACTAATTCTTTCACACGTTTTTGAAATCTGGCTATTGGTGCACCATCTACTAAATCATGATCCACTGTGTAAGTTATACTTAAGAGTTCGCGTATTTTTATTTCGTCATTTATAACAGCTGGTTTTTTCTGAATACCACCAAGTGTTACAAATAATGTAAATAGACTTAATGGTATACCCCAACCTCCTGCATCAGCAAACATACCAACAGATGTCAATGAAACTGTTCCTCCTATTCGTTTTCTAAAAAAGGGATTATTAACATACTTTTGTTTTAAAATAATTTTACGAATAAATTTCGGAAATATGAGATAATAATCTACTAAATTACTTTGTTTTTTATAATCACTTATTTGCCCAACTTTAGCTTTTTGTATCTCCTCATTTATCTCTTTATATGATTTTTTATTTGCAGCTCGAATAACATATAACATAGGTATTTTTTTCCAATTGACTTCAGTCTCAACTAATATTGAAATATCAACATCATCAAATATTACCATATTTTTTCTTCCTTTTCGCATTGAGTTTAGGATTTTATTCTCATCTATGGCTTTTGCTACACAACTAGCTAGAAATCCTGTGAAGGAGTAATTCTCTCCGGTTTTTTCTTTTACATCTTTGATATATTTCCTGACATCAGTAACATCATATTCGGTCAATCCATGAACTACATGATGTAAAACTGCTCGATCATAAAGATCAATATTCAACCGTCTGCCTTTAGGAAAAGGAACCAATTCATAATTTTTTGCTTTTCCTTTCACTTTGTATCTTCCTTTTAAATTTTCAAAAAATATCTATCTGTTATAATTCAAAAAAATTGCGTTCATTTCTTATCTTATTTTCTAATCATTTTCAAGAAGACTAGCTTAATTTTTAAAACATTAATTATTTTACTTATCCGAATTCATGTAAATTGGAAATAGATGGTGAATTATAAATGCATATGCCAGATGGAGTCATACCTACAAATCAAGCTATTGTCTATTTAGTTTTTTCTGCAATAATTATTTTAATTGCTATTTGGCAAAGTCGAAAAAGTTTAACACTTAAACAAATTCCTATTGTTGGTGTTTTAGGAGCAGGATTATTTGCTGCCCAAATGTTTAATTTTCCAATTCCTTTTGGATCAAGTGGGCATCTTATTGGTACAGCTTTGGCAACAACTTTAACTGGACCATGGGTTGGGATTTTAATATTAACATCTATATTAATCATTCAATCTTTCTTTGGAGATGGAGGATTTTTAGCTTTAGGATTAAATTCATTAAATATGGCAATTGTTGGCGCACTAACTACTTTTGTGATATTCTTAATTATTCCTAAAAAATGGCGTCAAAAAACAACTGTATTTTCAGTTTTTGCAGGAATTGCTGGTTTTATTTCAACATTAATAATGGCATTATTTGCTTCCACTGAATTATCTATTGCAAGTGTTGGTGAACCAAGTTTAATTTTTGGTTGGATGATGGGGTTACATGCAATTATTGGCGCTATTGAAGGAATTATTACATTTACATTAGTATTCTTTATCTTCAAAGCTGATGCTTCATTGTATGAAGCTGCAGAAGATTCCTTATACACAAGAGGTGTAAAACAAGATGATTTTATCGAATCTGAACCGAAATACAAGTTTCCAGTATGGGCAACAGTTACAACTACAGGTGTATTTGGTGTTATGTCATTATTTGGTATAATTGCCTCTGAAAATCCTGACGGGTTAGAGAGAACATTTGATTTTATTAATGATTCGGGTTCGACTATTAATCCTATAGAAACCGGTATTTTCAATATTTTATACGAGAATCATCCTAATTTACCAACAGATAAACTCTGGTGGACAATCATGGAACTTGGAGTTATTATGGTCGCTTTATTTCTAATCATCTTATTGATTAGTTATATAACATTCTTGGTAAAAAAACGCAAATATAATAGACAACATTTAGATTCTTCTGAAGATAATGAAGTTGAAATGGTTGAAGAACAAACACAAGAGCAGGTTGAGACTGTAAAATTAACAAATGTGGTAGATAGACTGGAATCATGAACATAATATAGTGGAATGAGTCTAATGGCAAGATCAGAATTTTTATTACCATTTAGAGAAAATATGGTTTCAAGACCTATTTCTCATATTGGTTTAACAATAACAATGATCGTGTCATCAATTTTTGTACTCATTAGCAAAAATCTCCTTGATATTACTTTAATCTATATACTGTCATTAATAGTATTCATTTCTTTTAAAGGGCGAATTTTTAAAACAATACGAGTAGTTGCATCAGCTTTTGTGATAATATTCTTTTTAGGATTACCAAGCTTCTTTTTACATCAAGGATCAATAATTCTAGTGATTCCTTTTGGGAAGCATGAATTATTATTATATTCTATAGGAGTATTTCGCTCAATATTCATTTGGGTCAGAGGATTGTGTTCAGTTTCTATTGTTACTTTATATACAACTACTATTACAATGCAACAATTTTTTGAATCTCTGAGAAGTATTTTCATACCAAATATTCTTGTTACCTTAATTCTTCTTATATTGCGATATACGCCTTTATTATATGAACAAGGTAATGAAGTTAAGACTGCTCAAGAATTAAGAGGATTATCCAATGCATCATTCAAACGGAAATTTGTTTCTGCTTCATCTAGAATTGGTGGAACACTAATCAGTTCAGTTAATCGTGGTTCTGAGGTTTTTGAAGGAATGCTTCTTCGAGGATTAGAAAACTCTGAACTTGTAAAGCGTTCTTCAGTTAACTGGTTTGATTTTATTTTCATCCCTATAATTACTGTGCTTTTTAGCTCTATTGCAGGAGGATTAATACCATGGCCAATCTAATTAAATTTCAAAATGTCTCATTTACCTATCCAGAAAAAACATTTACTTTAGAAGATTTATCATTCACAATTGAAAGCGGAAAGAAATATGTTATCTGTGGTCAAAATGGTGCTGGAAAAACGACATTATTACGTTTATTGATGGGATTAGAAATACCTCAATCAGGTAAAATTATAATAAATAATATTGAATTGAATCGTAAAACCATCAAAGAAATTCGTAAGTACATTGGTTTTGTTTTTCAAAATCCCGATTCACAAGTTTTCTCTGCAAGTGTTTATGAAGATGTAGCATTTGGTTTGAGAAATTTAGGAGTAAAAAAAGAATTTGAAAAAAATTTAGTTTTAGATGCTTTGAAAAAAGTAAATATGGTTGAATTTCAAGATAGATCGCCTTACAAACTTTCATATGGTCAAAAGAAGAGAGTTGCTATTGCTGGTGTATTAGTTATGGAACCATCAATTATTGTTTTAGATGAACCATTCTCTAATTTAGATTATCCTTCAAAATCATCATTGAAAGAAATATTAGAAGAACAAGTAATTAAGAAAGGAAAAACAGTTATTTTTGCTTCACATAGTAGACATTTAATTGATGAATGGGCAGATCAAGCATTATTTTTAGATGGTGGTAAGCTGATTTATAATGATTCTGCAAAAGGACTTAACAAATTTCCTTTAGCTGAGCATTATTTAGGCCCTTTATAATATAGATTTTTGAGGATTTTTGTCTTTTCACTTTTATTTTTTCATTCAAATAGATTTTAATGATATGAAAATATGAAATATTCGTAAATTTGTTAATTTGGAAGTCTTTATTAACTTAATTCATCGTAAATTAATTGTTAAATCAGAGGGAGACCTATGAATTTAAAAGAACGAATAGAACCCTTTCATGAATGGAAAAAGAGAGAGTATTATAATCTAATTCAATTCATTATTAACAATAGCAATATTATTGATTCAAATTTTAATTTTCAGGATAATCTTCTATTAGAAGATAGAATTGATATCCCTTATGTATCGTTAACACATATCTATAGGTATGGAACTGTGGATATGGGTATAGAAGTACAAGTAATTGAAGAATATCAACAAATAAATAACATTGTAAAATATGATAGGGTTTTAGTTTCTCCTTTTGGTTTATCAAATAATCTTGAATTTACTTTAGATTCGGGGAAAGAGCTTGAAGAGTCACCTTATTTAGAACTAAGAATAAAGTGTGAAGAATTCACTAGCTCATTAGAAACCATTGTTAAGAATTTTTACAATAGATTTCAGATTCAACCATTATCGAAAGAAAAGTTAACTCGAGAATTAATGATTTTGAATACTACTATTAAACGTGGCGCTTGGAGCGCTGTAGAATTACGAGCCCAGAGTATTTTACAAGAATTTCCAAATGAACCTCATGCATTATTAGCATTAGCTATTGCGCGTGCAGCAAAAGGCGATTTGGAAGCATCTAAAAAAGGTTTAGAAACTGTATATTTATTTAATCCTGATGAAAATAATAATGAACAAAAAGTATATTCAAAACAAATTAGAGAGAATTATTTAGAAGCTTTAAAAGAACTACAACAATTAATCAATATTGAAAATGAGAATATTAATGTACGATCAATAATTGATGAGATTAAACAGTCATTGAATTTTAAGGATAATAGCTCACAGATTAACATTTCAAACAATACTGAGTTTTCTAATACAAAGGAAAATGAATTACTATCATAAAGATTTATTTGTATCATTATTTTTCAATAAGCGATAATTACTTCTTCAAATATCGATGGATCACTTACTAAATAATTTACTAATTCAATATAAACATTCAATGCTGCATAGGCTTTTTCTCTTGATCTAAATCGTGATGAAAGCGATAAAACATTTAGCATATTTAATCCTTCCAATCTTACACCATTTTCAGTTATACTTACTAGAAATGATATCCAAATTGATTTATTTCTATCAAAAACAGAGTCTCTAGGAATTGTTTTAGCAAAGATAATGCGTGATTTGTTTCTGTAATTTTCTCCTAATTCATTGATGATACTTTCGGCATTAATTATTCGTAAATTGTTGAAATCATTATTTTTTATCAAGCTATCTAGTCTAGTAATCCAATCATATCTTAGGATAATTGATGTGCTGCTATCTTGTTCTAGAAAAATCCAAATAGGACAAAATTGATGCCTTGTTTGACCTGCAATGCGTTCATTTAGCATTATCGTCCATAGCATTTCCCTCAATTTCATCATATCTATTCTGACAGGTCCTTTTCGAAAAGTCTCACGATCAACTTCTGCTTGAGCATCCTCTTGCATTTGTTTAAGTTTACGCTCAGCTTTTTCTTTGGAATAAATCATTCCTTCTAAAACAACTAATCCTAAATTTTGAATTATTATTCGTGATATGACTGCAGTAGGTAATTGTGTTACAGCTTTAATCCATTCTAAATTAACTTCATCTTGATTACCCATGAGTTTGTTAATATAATCAATCATTTCTGAAGTGATTTCTATTGTTTTTTCTTTTTCAGCCATTAATTAACCAGCCAATATCTATCTATCATTAACACGTTTTGTTATTTTGTTTTACATCTTAGTTCTATTTAAAATCTTTTTTGGGGTTTATATGATATAATTATAGACCTAATACTAATAATATTAAAGAGGTATTTTTTGCTTTAAACAAAGACTATAAAACTATAAATTCGTATAGTTATCTTGAACCTAAAGAAAAGATCTGTTTGATGTGGGATTTTTAGCAATGAATGATGTGACAAATTCAAAGAAAAATGGTTTTATGCACTTATATTCTATAAAATGTGAAAAATGTCAGAAAGTAATAGAAATCCCAATCAAAAAAAGTGATAAAGAATCTATTACAGGTGGAATTTTTAGAATTATTGCCCTTCATCAATGTACTGACGCTCAGTATGCATTATTACTTTATTTTGATGACCACATGGCTTTAAGGCAGAAAATTGTTGCTCCTGTAACAGTAGCAGGTATACATGATTTTGATTTATCTATTGATGAAAAAGACAGCTTTAAGCAGATAGGTGGTTTTGATTATCTTCATCGCAAATTTAAATCGTTGCTTGCTCAAATAATCTTTAGTATGGTAACGGGTCAACAAGTTATTTTTTTAGGTGAAAAATTAGAAGTTTCCTCAGCAATTGATGCTTTGAAGATTTTTTCAAGTCAGAGAACTCATAGGATAGATTATTGGGCTAAAGCTAAAAGTGATGCTTGTATTATTGGTACAAAGAAAACTAAAACAGATGTTTATCCTGGTGCTTTAATAGTTGATTTTCATGAAAAAACTTTGACTAATAGTTTTAATAATAACTATTTTCAAGAATTAGTTGAAGAATTAGTTGAGATAAAAAATTTACAAGATTTTATTAAAATTATTAACGACAGCATACATAACATTTATTCTTGCGCTTCAGAATTAGCTTCTATAAGAGATTATGATGAATTAAGTTTATATTTAGAATCTTTAACAGTTGAAGGAAAATCTGAAGATTATATCGAACTAATAGTCGCAATAGCAGCTCAATTAAATCATTTAATTGCACAATATTATCGTTTTGATTTTGTTATCAACAATGATCTTATTACTACCGAAAAAATAACTCCTTATAGGATGTGGATTATTGACAGTAAAAATGAAAATAGGATTCAATTTATTGAATTAAAAAATGATTTGCCATTTAATTGGCGAGAACAGATGTTACAAGAAAGAATTATAAAATTATTAGCTGAAAAACCTGATACTGAAACGTTATATGAGTATTTTACACCACTTAATCATTATATTTTTGCATTAAAAAATAATTTAAAAATTATTTTTGCTTTCCCCCGTTATAACGAGGATAATCTGATTATTACAAATGCATTAAAATTCAATCAATTTTTAGATGATAATTTTCAAGATAAAATATTTGATTTTTCTCAGATACCTAGCTTGATTTCAGAACATTGGTATGATGATTTAAAGGATAACTCCTTGCAGAAAATATTTCAAAAAACATTAGAAATGCGTGAAATATTACCATTAGTTTTTGAGCATTCAATTCTAGAAAGCCATTACTTTCTCATAGAAATAAAAGAACAACATCTAAGATCATTAATGAATGAAATCATTGCTAATCTAACTGTACAATATACCAAACTATCTCCGAAGATATTACATAAAAATAAGATTTATACTATTCGAGATACCTTAAAAGGTTTAATTTATAATAATGAGATAATAAATCTAATTTTCGCAATACACTTCTATCCACAAAAAATAGAAAATAAGGAATATATTAACATAATTTTAGACTTATTTATTGATCCAGATCAAAACAAATTAGGATTAGATATTTTACCTATAATAATGGGATATTATCAAAGCTTGCTTAAAATTATATTAATTTCAAGTGAAAATTATAAAACCAGAAGTTAACTTGTCAATTAGCTAGTTTACTTGCTAATGATTCTTTTACATAATGTTTCAAAAGTTTCAAACACATTGACATTGCTTTTAGATGATGTTTCATAATAACCTATTATATTCAATCCATGATTTTCTTTTGAATTAATAAAATCGCTTATTAATTCTTCATCAATTTGTTTATTCTCGCTCATATCATTTTTTGTTGAAATTAATAAAATAGGTATATCTTTTTCACAGTGCTCTTTAATTAAAGGAATCCAAGAGTGATAAAGTGAAAAAAAGGAATTTATATCTGTTATATCAAAAGCAAGAATTACGCCCTTACTTCCAATAAGAAATCGATCCATTATTTGCTGAAATTGTGGTTGTCCTGCAAGATCCCAAACACTTAGAACAACATTGCCTTTATCTGTTTTAACAGCATGTGTAAAAAATTGCACTCCAATAGTTACTTTATAGTTCGAGAAATAATCATCAAGAATTCTGCCCATTGCTCTTTGACATAGTGAAGTTTTGCCTACACCACCTAAACCCGCAATAGAAATTTTAACAATTGGATTCCTGCTTTTTTCTAAAGGTAATCCAGTCTCAAGAGTTTTTTGGGTGATTTTCTTACGGCTACTTGTTTTTTTGGCTCTAGTTGAAGGCATGTATTTAATGTTAGAATAATTATTATATAAGACCTTTGTCGATGAAAAATATTTGATTAATTCAAATTACAATAACTCACTTAATCTATTTGCAATTCTTTTAACTTTCAGAGTAATCATTGGTATTCGAGCATTAATATTGCATTGTGTAAATATTAGTAGATTTTTTACAGAAATAATTATTAAATTCATATCTTTTGTTCTTAGAATCATATGTTCAATAGTTTGTTGATCAATTTTTGTTAACTGCATCGCTACATTGTTAGTAAGTTGTAATAATTCTTTACTACCTAATGTTTTTTCCTTATTGCCCCAGCGATTATAACTATATATTATCTTGCCAGATTTTAATATAATATCAAATTTTAGAATCCCAAGAAGTGTAGTAACAGGTAATACTAAATCTTCAATATCTTTAGGTGTTTCTTCTGACATTATTATTACTGGTGAAAAACCTTCTTCATCTTTTTTCAAAGTTTGATCTTTTATCTTTTTAAAAACCATTTAAATCCCAATTACATAAGTTAAGATTATCTTTTTTCATTTTTTTGTATGAAATACCTCATATTAAGTTTAAAGTTTATCTATATCTAAAAAATTCTTCACTTTAAAATTATTTTTTTAAAGATGCTTATAGCAATTTATATGATTAGCTATCCATTTATATTTATTATTATTCAACTAACTTTTTATACATTATCAATATTCGTCGATTTTTCGACACCAATTTAAAGTCTTAAAAAAGTAAGACTTTTCAAAAGATAAAAAAAAATAAAGATCTTATTTTGTAAGATCTTCAACTTTCTTTTCTAACCAATCATACATATCGGATTTTTCATCTATACTTTTATTAAGATCAGATGGTTTATCAAGTAGATATTCAGATAATTCCTTAGATAAAGTGTTTAATTTCATAATTGAATCATAATTTTCTTGCGAAACAATAAGTGCTAAGTTTAAATCATCATTTACATTTTGGAAAAGAATTATATTATTACCTCTGCTAAAGGAGAAATATGGTTCTTTAGTTCCAAATAGTTGTTTGCCAAAGGAATCTATAGCTGAAATAAAATTAGATATTAATTGTTGATTCATTTTCTGTGTATCAAAGATTTTAGTATAAATTGTTAATCCGGCTGAATTGATTAATAATATTAATTTGATATCTGCTTTTACAGGATCAACTTGTTGTGGTAATGCAACAATTTCCTCTAATGTTTTATCAACAAGATGCATAACCATATTATTCATCGCATCAATATTATTTGCTAATTCGTTCAAAATAGCATTATCAAAAGTTAGTTTCTTTTCTTCTTCGCCTTCTTCCCGTTCTTTGGTACGTTCTATTGCGAATTCAATTAATTGTGTCATCATAGCTCTATTAGCTTTTATTTTAGGAGTGTCAAGTACTGGTATTTCGTCAATATATGTTTTAGCTTGTTTGTAATTTTTATTCAAGTATTCAAATCCAGCTAGAATAGTATTTTTATCAGCAACCCATTCAGGTTGATCTAATGCACCAACTAAAGTAAATAATTCATTAAGTCTTTTACGTGCAGAGCTAAGATACCGTTCTTTCTCAGTTATCTTATAGAATTGAAAGTCTGTATTTACTAGGTTGTAAATAGAAGCTAAAGCATTCAAGTAGTCTTTTTGTTTGTTAAAGAAATAAAGTGATTCTTCTCCATATTTATATGCCTTTTCAGAATTAATTTCAACATCTAGATAATAACCCATTTTAGCTCCAGCTAATATTGCTTGATTCATCAATGTTGGTGATTGTTCTACTTTTTTCTCCAATATTTCAAGGAATTTTCTAGCTAAATCGTAATCATCTAATGACATAGCATTACTTGCAACAGCATAAGCTCTAAATGGTGTGATCAACTCTGCACTCATTGATATTATTTCAACAAGCCTCTTAAGGTATTTTCTAGCTTCAGTTTTCTTATTTTGTTGTGTATAAAGACCAATCAAGTTACTTATATTGGAAGCCATAGATTGATAGTCTTGAGTTTCTTCTAATAAAGCCAAGCCTTCTTCATACACTTCAATACATTTATCCGTATCGACTAACGTTAGCATATAACCATAATTGTGATAGAATGATGATTTCCAGGAATACCTACCATGAATTTTCTTGAGTATTTTGATTGCTTTTTCCATATATTTTAATCCTTTATTAGGATCGCCTGCACTATAATAAAGCATAGCTGCTACATGAGCTACATTTGCTTTCATAATGTTACTTTTAGCTAATTCAATAATCTCTACATTTGCTGGTTTTTCATAATAATTAATTGCAGCGTCAAGTCCTCTTGAGCTCATTAGAATTTGTGTTTTTTGTAAAATTAATCTAATTGCGATTTCATGTAGAAAAGTGATATCTTTTTCTTTTGTCCACTCAACAGCTCTTCTCAGAACTTCTTCTGCCTTAATTGATACTTCAGTTATCTTGTCATATTGTTCCTTCATAGCATGGAACATATTCTCTAATAGAAAACTTTGAAGATCAAGTATCATACTAGCTAATTTATCAGCTGCAACCAATCTCGTCAAAATCATGTTTCGATTTTCATCAGTAAGTCTGGTTTTTGCTAACACATCATCAATACTATCAAATATACCTTTGTCTACTTCTAATTGTATATTATAAAACTGTAATTCTGGTGAATTTGGATAAACTTCAAGCATTTTTGGTATTTCAGGCTCTTTTTGAAGATCCATACAGATTTGCCCATACATAATAAAAACAAGTGCTGAAATATCTTCATCCTTAAAATCCGTCAAATATTGTTTTAATGCTAAAAAGAGTGCTTCATATTTTTTTAACTCGCCATAATTCTCCTTTAAAACTTTTAGAATGCCAGATTTTTCTATAGGTGATATAATTTGAAATAATGATTGATATTCGATTGGTATTATATCTTTTGCATCAAAACTCAAAATAGCAACCTCATTATGTTCAGTTTATTTTACTATCATTAGTTAAAAATACGCTTTTTAGTCTTTTTTGGTTCGCGCAAAACAGCTTTTTTTTGTGGCTTTTTTATGAAAAATAGTTTATATAAGTAAATGCCTATTTATTTCGCTATTAATTTGTGATTTTTAATTTTCGTCGATTTTTCGACTATAACTATTATCAATAAATATATACCTTTTTAATATAATAAGCATTAATTATAATTATCTCTATGGGTGAGAGATATGATGAAAAAAAATTTGATAAATATATTTTCAATATTTTTAATCGGATTTTTGATGTTGAACATAATAGGAATTTCGGATAAAACAGCTGTTAATGCAGCTTTATATCCAAATAGTGAAACAATTCATTTCAATACTTTTGGCAATTTTACCCAGATTGTTGATAATCCATTTATTAATAGTTATTTAACTGAAGAATCACTGTATTTCAATTATTTTGGCGGTTCTAGTGATGGATACTTAACTGAGGCATATATGATTTCCTTTGAGAATTTCGGTAATTGTACTGATTTTCAATTACAAGCGACGTTTAATTTTACTAATTGGGATTTAACGGATATAGTTGGTGCTTATCTTTTCGTAGGTAGCTTTTACAGAGATGATGGAGAATATATTGGGTTTAATAATGAAGCTGAAAGTTTGATCTGCTATACTGCAATATATGATAATTGGACTGACAGTAAAGGCTACTATGGTACAGCTGTTTATCCACAGGACACAATCAATTATAATCAAACACCAATTGGGGCAGAACAATACGTTGATTTAACTTGTTGGCTATCAAGAAATGAGTCAGGAGTACATGCTTATTTATTTAATAGTGGAAATGGTACATTGCTACTTGAATCTAGTTGTCAAAAGAGTGAAATCACTAAACCTGTAAATTATATAATGATATTATTCTTTAGCGGAACACTTACAAGTGATAATACTCATGCGTTTTGGTATGAATTTAATGGTTCTTTCATATTTGATGAGTTTATACCAATTACACCACCGACAACTCCTTCAGGTTGGACTCTGTCAATATCTGGTTATCGATTGATAACAGGATCTATTGCTATTTTAAGCACAATTATGTTTGTTCAAGTTACTAGAAAAAAATGGAAGTCTTAAAAAAATAGGACTTCTATTTCTTCATCTTTTTCTTACATAAAGTATAGGGTAAATATACTAAAGATAGTGCTGTAGATACACTTTCTATTATGATGGTGCTTAAGTTCTAGCAAAGAGATTAAATAAAATACAGTATACTTGGTTGCTTTTCTGGATATATGATAATGAGTATTATCATATATTCTTTATTTAAAGGCATATATAAATAAATTAAGCACAAAAATGTTGAATGATTATAGAATCTTTATATAGAAAATTGATAAATTATCTTCAGAGTTAATTTGGGGTTGCATAAAGATTAGAGTATCTTTTTTTAAGAAAAGAAAATGGCAAAAAATAATTACTATTATTTTAGCTTTGATAGCTGTAATATCTCTGTCATTGATGCTTTATTTTATTAGATTCTCTATAAAAAGTGGAATTAGTGCTTTTGATGCTATATCTTTTATTTCTTTAATTATAGATATTTTTCTAATCATAGCATTAATTTTCCAGAGTGGTCTTGAGGTAGATACTACTAATAAAACTAAAACTATTAAACAAAATATTACACTACATAATAAAATAATCCAATTTTTAGAAGAAAAATCCATTATAATGAATGGTGCTATTACAAGTAGCATTAAATGTGGGATTTGTAAATTACTAATAGATAACAATGAGTTATGCTGTAAGTACCCTTTCTGTGGTGCTTATTTTCATGAAGATCATTTATTTGAATGGCTTCAAGTAAAAATAAAATGCCTTATATGTAATCATAACTTCATTGAATAATATAATTAAAAATTAATATTGATAATTAATAATAAAAAGTGATAATAATGGCACAAAAAGGAGCTAAAGATATCATTACACTAATTATATTTGCAGTAGTATTATTTGCAGGAAGTATAGCAACAGCAATAATATTTGTGTCTTTAAAAGATAATACTTTCAATCCTGTCACAAGTGTTTTCTTAAGGATTATCTTACCGATTTTTGGCAATATATTAACTGCTTTCTTTTTGGTCCTAGCTGCAAACATAAATAAGAAACGTAAGAAACAAAAAGAGCTAAAAAATGAATACAGTGATCTGATTGATACTGAATCTAGTGACAACGATAAGTCATTTTATCCAATTGATAAACCGGAAATGGCTGAAGAATATATATCAGGTAATCCTGCAGTGACTCCTGCTTTTTATAAGTCATCTGAATCAATTGCTTGTTCTTTATGCGAGAAACCTATACATAAAGGTCAAGCAATTGCAATTTGCCCAAAATGTAATACAATTTATCACTTTGAACATTTAATTAATTGGCTTCAGAAAAATGAAACATGTCCAAATTGTGGCTATGATTTTTAATTAAAAAAATCGAAGTCTTATTTTTTTAAGACTTTATTTTTTTTTATAAAATATAAACATAAAAGGAAGAAAATAGATAAAAACAATTGTGGTTTGGTATTTGAAAAAAATACGCTATGTTAAGATTTGTGAAATTGTATTGTTTGGATTTTCATTAGTTTTTACAGTATTAATTATTATATTTTGGTGAAAAAATTTCTATGTCGTGTTAATTTGTTTCATTTTTTTGCTTTCACCTTTCCAGTATCATCACTAAATATAGTAAAAAATTTTTTTTAAAAACTACTGATGATTTAATAATTAATACTGCTCGAACTAAGAATACAAAAGCTAATAAAAGAACTTTAAAGGGTTATTAGCTAGATAGATTGCATGATATGGAGCAAAATTCCTATTTATCTAGACATAGAAAATCCTCTGATTTTGAAGATAAATTTGATGAAATAAATGCCATAATTCAACAAACTGATGATATAATTACGAATAATCAAGGATCGGATTACGTTAGTAAGATTATCTTGCAACCAGAACCTTCTGTTCATAAACAAAAAAATAGTAGAAAAGATTTAATCCATTTTTTAGAAATTTATAAATGAAGTATAAAAGAAGTAAAGTGTTCTATATGCAAATTAGAATTTGATAAGGACGATGTTATTTTACAATATCCTGATTGTAAGCATTTATTTCATAAAGAGCATATAGAAAATTGGTTAAGTAGCATCTTGGCTGTCCAGTTTGTAATAATACTTTAATTATATAATAGATATAATGAAGTAAATCAATAATAAATATAATGAAACAAGGGAAAGGGATTTGAATGGTTAAAAGTAATTACAAATTTGGTTTGGTAGATTTTATATTTGGTTTTTTAGTAGCAATTTTAGCTGTAACAGTTATCACATTATGGGATCCTCAAAGTAAAATTATACTAGCACTCACAATTATAGTTGTATTATTAGCTGCCTTTTGGATGGCCTATTTCGCAATTCAAATGGGAAAAACAGAAGCACCAGCTAGAACTAATCGAACACGTACGGAAACAAATAGAGATTCTACACACGATACTTTAACAGTTGATTCTTATAATTTTAATTCTTCAAATGAAACATCAATTCAAGAAAGTGATTTAACAGATACGATAGGATTGCAATTTGATATCAGAACACAGTCTTCTGAAAATTCATATGAACAAAGAATATCATCAGTTATTTTAAAAAACTTGATTGAAGTGACAGAAAAACCAAAATCTGCTAAATGTTCAATTTGTAAACTTGGGTTTGATTCAAATGATGAAATAGTACAATGCCCTGTTTGTAAGCATTTCTTCCATAAAAACCATATCAACGATTGGTTAAGCGAACATTCAAATTGTCCTATCTGTGATTCAAGATTAGTGTCTCATGGATTTAAAGAATAAATTAAACTTTGCTTTCAAAAAAACTTTCTAATTTACTAATCAGATCTTCAGGTGTACTCACTTCAATAACTATATCACTTCTTTTATCATCAATTCTAGAACCTGCTAATTTTGCAGACCAGCCTTGTTTAGTTTTTACTGCAAAAATAGGCTTGTTTAGTTGCCAGGCAAAAGCTATCTCACTTAATGTTCCTGATCCGCCACCAATAGCAACAATAGCATCAGCTGAAGCCACAATAATCTGATTACGCGCATAAGAAATACCACTAGCAATAACGATATCACAATAATCGTTAGCTTGTTCTTTTTCAAGAGAGGGAATTACTCCAATAATATTGCCATCTGTATACATATTAGATTCTCTTGCACCTTTACATACAGCTTCCATCACACCAAATAATCCCCCATTAATTATTCTATAGTTATTCTCAATTAATAATTGACCAATCTTATAAGCAATAGTTAGATCCTCTTTTGTACATGTTGCTTCTCCTCCTCCACCTATTACACCGATAATTTTTTTTCGAGTCATATTCAAACACCTGAGATAGATTTTACAAATACAGACTACTATTATTTATTTGTTATATCGATAATTATGTATATTCTCACATCTCTTTTATATGTTTTTTATATCAATTAAATAACTATTCTTTAAAAAATGTATTTAGTATTATTTTTTTAAGACTATCATTTTATGTCGATTATTCGACGAATATTAACAATGTATAAAAAGATAATTGAACAATTAATAGTATAACTAAACATTTAATAAAAACATTTCACTGATCTAAATTTTAATCAAGAAAATGAAAAAATAATGAGATTAATGTTTAAACACATAGGTTATCCATTTAGCTGCAATATTCATTAAAAGAGGTACATTTGGTCTAGATTTTCCTAGTAACTTTAAAGTATTATTAGATGATTTTTCAAAAACAGAGTTTCTTTTAGTAGTAAGTAGAATAAATCTATCAGAACTATTAGGTATTTCAATAGGTAAGATCCAGAATTTAGTGTTGTTGGATACAAGGTAGTTTAAAGTTATTTTACCCATACTAAGATAATTAGAAATCTTATGAGCTGCATCATTAGCTACTGCACTTGCAGCAGAAAGGTTTTCACGGTTTGCACGTGGATGTAGTGCTTCATTACAGACTAGACCATTATCATCAGTTAATACACAGGATAATAATCCAGCGTGATTTTTTAAGGAAGTAAGTATGAATTTTAATGAATCATGTGTTGAAAGGTTTTTTTGTTTGATTTTATGCCCAAGAATTTTATCAAATTTATTTGCATCAGCCATACTATAACCTCAGTAAATTACTCTAATTTTGTCTATTCAATTTACAAAATCAAAAGGTAAGTACGCTTTAATATGTCTATCGTTAGAAGACTTTTCGAACAATAGGTTTTCACAATAATTATATTATTGAAGCTAATACCATATACAAGATAAAAATGACAGATGAAAAAATATTTGCTAGTCTAGAATCTCTAATAGCGACTTTAATGCAGCAAAGCAAAATCCCGAGTTTAGCTGTTGCTGTTGTGCAAGATGATAAAACGATTTATTCTAAAGCTTTTGGAGCAAGAACTCTGAAAGAGAACAAACCAGCATCTCTTGATACTTTGTATGGTATAGGATCATGCACAAAATCATTCACTTGTTTAGCATTATTGCAATTAACGGAGCAAGGGAAATTAAAGTTGACTGATCCAATTAGTAAATATTTGCCTTTCAAGATAGGGTTTGAAGATAGTCCTATAACAATACACCATTTCATGTCACATTCTTCAGGCATACCAAATTTAGGAGTAGCTTCAGTAATAATCTCAAGATATGTGGGAAAAAATGAAACATATATTCCTATGAGCTCTTTTGAAGATATCATTAATCATGTTAATGGGGCACAAAATGAAATCGCCAGCAAACCTGGTGAGAAGTATTTTTACAATAATTCAGCCTATTTATTATTAGGAGAGATTATTGCTAAAGTTTCAGGAATGTCTTATGAGGAATATATTAAAGAAAATATTCTCAAACCTTTAGGGATGACTCGATCAACGTTTTCAAGGGAAGATTTCGATCAAGATGCTGATACGATGACAGCTTATTTTACAGAACCAGATCAAGATTTAATTCCATCATTACATCCTTTTGATCAATTCATCTATTCTGCAGGCGGTTTATTGAGTTCCGTTAATGAATTAATTAAGTACTAGAAGCTTTATTTTAATGATGGAAAGATAAATGACAAGCAGATTATTTCATCTGATTCAATAAAGAAAATGTTTACACCTTATATACCACGTCCACAAGGACTCTTTGGTCAAGAAGGATATTGTTATGGTTGGGCGACAATTGAAGATTTCTTTGGTGAAACTGTTATTCATCATGGTGGTTCTACTGGTGTTTCAAGTGCTTTCTTAGCTTTAATCCCTAAGAAAAAACTAGGCATCATTATTTTAGGGAATGTTAGTAATTCACTTGGAGGATTGCTTTCTCAATTATTCTTTGCATCATTCTTAGGGAAAAATCCACAAACTGATCATCCAGTATTAAAACTTGAAAACAAATTAAGTGCTTTACCTGGTGAATATCAAAATTACAAGGGAATAGCAAAATTATACATAACTAAGAAAGGAACAACTCTTTTTGGTGGTATGAAAGAAGGTGAAATTGATTACCCATTAATACCAGAAACTAATGAACCAGATGATTATAGGTTCTGGATTCCAATGAGTGGTACTAAATTCCCAGTAGAATTTATGATTAATCAAGAAACTGGGATGATTGATTTATTCATTGAAAGGAATAGATATCATAAAGTAAGCCCTATTAAGAAACAACCAAAAAAGAAAGAGAATTAATTTCTCTTATTCTTTCTTTATAAAATAAACCGTTGATTTTTTATTCAATCATTTTTTGTTGTAATTTACTTATACAGAAAGATTAAAAATGAATATCATTGAGAAAATGTGTTATAGGTGAACATATGTCAACGCCAGCGAATCCATTGGAATCAAAAGTAATCGTTCTAGGGTTATCACAATCTGGAAAAACTTCTATTAGGCAAGTTGTTTTTGAAGGTTTTGCTCCTGAGTCCACAGCTTTAAATCCTGCAACAGTAAGAATAAATCGAAAATTGTTTAACCTTGCTGGTGGTGGTATTAACTTATTTGATATTGGTGGTCAAAAAAACTATCTTGATGAAGTTTTTCAACAATATAAAGAACGAACATTTACTGATGTAAGAGCAGCTATTTTTGTTGTTGATGTTTCTGATGCAGCTAACATTATGCGTTCTAAGTACTATTTTGATCAGACCATGAAAGCAATAGATAAAATCAGTGGAAAAGCTCGAATATACATTTTTGCACATAAAATGGATGTCGTTCCACTTAACAATCGTGAATCAATGGTTAATTCTATTGCTGATATCTTTGAAATAAAAGATAAACCAAATGTTAGTATACATGGTACATCAATTTTTGATGAATCTGTTTGGGAAGCAATGCAAAAAGTACTTTCATATGTTTATCCAAAAGATGATCTTAAAACTACTGAAATTAAAAAAGTGGTTGGTGATTACCATTTGGAATTCCTCGCCCTCTCAACAAATCAGGGTCTTATATTATATTCAGAACCTGAAATTGAGTCAGGTGTTAATTATAGCCGTCTAAAGAATGATTTAATGAAGGCTTTCTTCCCAGGTATTGTTTTAGATGAAGCAATTTTCAAGTTCGGTGAATATCATGTTTTTATGAAAGAGCTTGATGAAGAATTAGTTTTAACTTCAGTCTTTCCAACGAATCTTCAACTAACGGATTCTCAAATTAAGTTTGGGGAGCTAAGTGATCAAATTGCATCATTATTTAAACCAGAGGAACTTCTAGGTCAAGCTAAACAAAAAATGAAGAAAACTCTAACTGATTATCTCAGAAATAATAAAATCCGAAATGCTGAAGATTTGCAAATTAAATTTGATACTAAAATAGGCGTTAAATGTGATGTTTGTGGAAAGCATATAACTAAATCCATTTTAGATGTTGCAATAGAAAACTCTGAAAAATTAGATCGCGGTATCAAAGTTTCTTCCGGTTTTGGAGCCATTACAGTAGAAATCTATCCTGTTCATGATTGTGTTGAAGGTATTCGTGAAATTCCTATCATTCTTGATCAGAATCTTGAATATCGAAGATATGAACGCAGTAGATCAATATAAAATAAAATTCTAGGTACATCTTCCCCAATTTTCTTATTTATTTGTTAAAATTTGATATAATTAGAAATTAGCTGTTACTATCGCCTTCATTTCTTTCAGCTATTATTTCTTTTTCTTTTTTGAGGAACTTTATGAAACTCGAGATATTTTCTTCGCCAATATCGATTTTCTCTTCTTCACCTTTCTTTTCCACTACTTCAATTTGTCTAATCTGGTATTGTTTGCTTTCCTTTTGTATTCTTTTCATAAAAGCTGATTGTTTTGGAACTGGTTCTTGTGGAGTTAATGTTATACTTTCTTCAACTACTACAATCGGTTCTTCAGTTTTGACTTCAATTGGTTTTTCTGCTATTTCAATGACTGGTTCAGGTTCAATTTTCTCAGGTTCCATGTTTGCTTCTTCAACGATTGTTGGCGGAGTTATTGGTAATTCTTCTGGTTGTATTTTAATTTCTAATTCTTCTGTTATTGTAGGTGGTGTTAATTCTTCTTGTATTACTTCTTCAGCTACTATTGGTTCAATCAATTCAGGGGTAGGTGGCTCAACAATAGGTTCAGGTTCTTCTAACCTTTTATCTTGTATCTCTTTCATTTTATTAACGAAACTAAATATACTTGTTTCATCAGCTTTAATTAAAGGTTTAATAGGTTCTACTGGTTCTCGTCTTGGAGGTGGTTTAGGAGTGACTTGTGGAGCAGTTGGTGCTACTACTTTGGTTTCAATTGCAGTTTCTTCTGGTACAGTCACAACTAATTCTGCTTCTCCAGATTGAGCGAACGCTTTAATGATATTATAAAATTCTTTAGTTTTCTCATCAGTAATTTCATGGAAAGTAGTAATTAGCATAAATTTCGTTTCAAGACTAACAATCATACCATGAACTTTATTGTTTGATGCAGTAACAATTGATATTTTACTATCGCCATTAGCCCTTTTTTCTTGCACAATTTCTTTGAATTCTTTTAAGGCTATGATATAATCCATTGATTTATCTATACTTACAGAATGATTTGATGAAGCACCAGTAATAGGTGATAATGTTTCTTTATCAATAAGGACAATCTCTACTATACCATGATCCGAAAGGTCAACCGCTAAACTGGTTTTACCATAAGTTGGCAAGACAGTTGATGATTCAGGGTGTAAGAAATCAAGCAATTGTTTGATACGAGGATCATCTTGGTGATCAACAACATAACTTTGGAATTCCTCACTTTCTTCAACTTTTTGACCAATATTTGTAATTAATTCAAAACGTTTAACATTCATCTTAGCATCTTTCATTAATGCGAAAATGAGTTCTTTAAGGCTATCAGGATAATATATACTAGATGGTTCAAAACGAATGTTATATTTGGGATCACTAAATTCAGTTTTAACTTGTTCTAGTCGTGAGACTAATTCTTCAGGAGGAATTTGATCAACTTTGTGGCATAGAACAGCTATATGACCATTAGGGTTTTCTTTTTTAAATTGTCTAATAGTAAAACTAAATCGCCTCTCAGATTCTTCAAATTGATCCGGTCGTGTCATATCTAGGATCCATAATAGTAATTTAACATTTGAAAAAACTAAATGTCTAAAATGTGTTACAGCCTCGTTCCAATATGATTCTTGCCCTCCCGCATCAATAACAAGATTTTGTTGGTCTTCATCAATGAATTGACGTTCGTAATGAATCGTTGCCATGTAATCTTCTACGTCGCCGGCTTCTTTACCAAAGAAAACAACATCCTTAATTGCCGTTTTTCCTGCTTGCTGCAAGCCCATTAAGAGCACTTTATCCTCTACTTGGGAGATTTCGCCTTCTTTTGCTTTCATTTCATCAAATAGGTATGACATGGACAATCACTGATACTGTGTAACACTTGAATTAAGGTAGATTATTGCTGAACGTGCTCTCATTTTAATATTACTTTTAGTGCAATAATCTGTTTATTGGTATTCTTTTTTGTTCTTTTTATCTTCTTTGACATTCTTTTGAGCT
The DNA here is from genome assembly GCA_016840945.1 of Candidatus Gerdarchaeota archaeon. The sequence continues at coordinate 12,410 of JAEORJ010000020.1, read as the reverse complement.
GCGAGCATAATTTGAACTGAACGTTTGCGGATGATATCCAAGTGTTGTTTTATTACCTCAAGTGGTTTTTTATCTTGAAGGTCTTTTATTAACTGATCAATTTCTAGGAACATAAATTCTTGATTGGCCAATAATAAGCTACCAATGTCTTTTTCAGCTAATACTATTAATGAAAGATTCTCAAATCCTCCTCTCATTATTGGATTAGCTAATTGAACACCATGAATGAATCCAATCATATCTTCATTGGGTAGGTTTATTGAACCAATTCTTCTTCGTTCATCATGTTCTTCAAATCCTAGTGATGAATATGCTTGATCAGCTATTTTTAGTAAGAAGTTATCAACACCAATTCTCATTCTTCTGCTATATTCAGCAGTATCAAGAGAGTGATTACTAATTAATGGTATTGGTCCTTTTCTTTGGTCAAATATTGTTAAAACAACACCTGGTGAAACTTTTTCCATATTTTTAGTAATATCCTCATCAGTTACTTTCTCAAGTAATTCTTCAAATGGCCTTGCTCTTACCAATCGATAAATAACAAAACCAATAATAATTGAAAAGAGAACAGCTGCTGCAACGATAATTAAAATAATTTGAGTTGATAATCCTGCAGATATCGCATAAATATTATTAGCATACAATTGTGATATTGGATCATAGTAATCCCCACCAGCATACGAAGCAGAAACTATGATATATTCCATATCTTCTGTAACTCTAATCGACTCAGAGGCTTCTCCATTAATATTAGTTGATGTTGTGAGATAAACAATTGAAACAGTACCATTTTTGTAATGAATTTCAAAAGTAAATACAATAGTAACATATTGAATCGGTGTAGTATCAGATCGAGTTAATAGTGCAGTTACTACTAGATCACTATCATAGATTACTTCAAGATTATTAACACCAACTGTTAATACTATTGAGATTGGTTGAATTTCTATTGAAATTGAGCTTGTAGCATTTGCATAGGCATAATAGAAATTCGAAAATGTGTAGAATTCAAAAGTCCAATCACCTTTTTTGTTCATAAAGTCAGCTGAATTCAAGGTAAGATTATAGATATAATTGACAGCATCAATTAGTGTATATTCAAAATTATTTACAGTTCCATTTAATGATAGATATAAGATTTCTTGTCCATTAACATCTAGTAAATCTCTAAGTTGAATGATTATGTAAATATCATCCTCAAAGACAATTTCATTAGAATAATTAATTATATGGAAATTACCTATTTGTTTATTGATTTTAATATTAACTCGAACAAGCTGTTTATTGGTTGTGAATTGATAAAATTCAAAATCTATTATAGTAAATGCATTATTTGTTACATTTGTAGCTAAAATGGTTATATTGTATACAGTTTCGTTAAATTGTGAAATTGTAATTGATAAATTTATACCTACATCTTTAGTGATATCATATACTAAACCTTCTATTTCAGTTTGATTAACCCTATCTCGGATATTAATTGAAAAATTAAATTCCTCTCCATAATTCATAGTATAATAATAATCACTCTCAAATTCTTCAGGTAGCATAAAAATAAGCTCAATGTCATCTATAATGAAAACATATGTAGCTACTACAAAATTGGGATAAATACCTCCACCGGTTTGATCTTCCAATCTAATTAATAAAGTATGATTACCATCAACTATAGGGGCCATAATATCCCATGGATCAGAAATTTCTGAATAATCTTCAGCATCATCCCACTTGTAAAGGAATTTGCCAATATCCGCAGATAAAACATTGAAATCTAATAATTCTCCACCAGTGATGTAAGAGGAATTTGTTGCTGAAACTAAAGCATAAGACGGAGCTAAGAAATCAAGGTAGAAATGGAAGGTGTAATTATAATCATTTCCAACAACATCTTGAGTGTAAACTGATAATATAGCTTCAATTTTTGCCAATATTTTATATGTTGGAAGTAGGTATGTGGTGAATAATGGATCTTCAGGTGCAGATGTTTCAACAATATCCCATTTACTTCTAGTTTGATAAATAGTATCATCTAACAAATCAGTTACTTGAAAACTCAATAAAGTTATATCATTGATTTTTGAATTATTTAAATCTGGACTCAAAGTAATAGAAGGTGCTGTACCATCAATTGTTAACCAGTAGGTTCTCACTCGTGTATTTCCTAAAGTGTCATTAGCTAATACATCTAATCTTGAATAACCTTCAATTGCTGGTAAAAAGAACGAATCAATGAAAGGTATATAAGTAGTACTATTCCATTTATAATAACTGCTAACACCTGGGTCATCATCTGATACTGCAACAATTATTTCTGTATTAGCAGGGATATATCTAATATTGTTTACAATTGCTTGACCTATTATAGAAACGCTTGTGGAAGGACTTGTTGTATCAATTGTAAAAGTGATATAATAATAGTAATAATTACCAGCAATATCATAGACAATTATAGTAAGATTATGTAAACCATCGTCTAAACCATAAAGATAGATTTGGTGAGGTAATTGTAAAGTATGATTATCATCTCCATCAAAAGAATAGTAAATTACTAAATTATCAACAGATGTTAGATTATCTGATATAGTATATGAAAAAATAGCAGTATCCAAAAACCGTGACTCATTATAAACAGCATCAGGTATTAATGTTGGTGCCATTTGATCAACAGTAAATATAAACTTGAATGTATATTCCTCATTATCCACTAAACTACCAACTATAACCGTTAATATATATGTACCTGGAGATGATGATAAAGCATCACCACCACTTAAGGTCATGATTCCACCTGGAGCAGTTCCAGCTGTCCAAGGATCACTTCCCCAGTAATAATAAATGGTATTATTATGATTGGTTATTGCTACTTCAACGGTATTTCCACCAAGATAGTAGGAATTGTTCACTAAATTATAAAGGTCAACATTCAGCAAAGTTAAGCTCGTATTAAACGCATAAAGAGCAAAGTATTCATTACCAAAAGAATCATTAGCTAAAACTGATAAATAATGCCAACCTGCAATGGAAGGTAAATACGCTCTATAAAAATTGCCAAGTATAGGCGTCCAAGTAGCATAACTGTCACTATCCCATTTATATTGTACATCAATTGGGTAACTATCATCATCAATAATTAAATCAATATTTTTCTGCTGTGGTAAAGTCGTCTCATTTTCCACATTAACCAGTAATAATTCTGGTCCTGTATTATCAAAATTAAAGAAGTACTCATACATTTCAGATCCTAAATCATCATCTACATGTATTGTTAATTGGTGTATACCATCTGTTCCAATATATGGATAAATATCAAACGGGGTTGTAAGAACATTTTCAGTACCGTTTTTATCCCACTCATAAGCTGCATCATTGAAATCAATGATGCTAAAATTCAGCAGATAACCATCTGAGACTTTAGAATTATTAGATGGCGAATACAGATAGACATTAGTTGGTGTAGTATCATAACCAATGTAATATGTTGCTTCAGCTAAGTTATCATACCAATCATAAGCTTTGACTAGTAATTCATGCCAACCAGTTGTTTGAGGAACAGTTACAACTTGTTGAGTGGTAAAAGGTGTAAAAGGTCCTTGATCCCATCTATATTGACTTAAGACTGATTCAGAAGACACAGTTATAGTCCCTTCTGTAGATGTATAATAAATAGTGTTATTTTCTAATCCAGTTAATTCAATAGTTGGGTATGTTTCTTGATACATTAACAATTGAATACCAATGCTTTCTCTGGATTCTTGAATGTGATAATAATTATCGTATATATCATTATCTGAATCGACTGTCCATTCTGTTGGATATATCGTAGAACCTGTTCTTAACTCTAATCTCTCTTGTGCATAATTATAACTAGCACTTGTTAACATACACTCAATAGTTGCACGCAATCTATATCCTGCTGGGATAAGTGTAGTATTAGGAAGAATTCCCTCATAAACATAACCATCGTAATTCGTGCCATCATATGAACCATTAGGATTCTCATCTGTATCCCAAAATTGACCAATGGTTTCAGTTAAATAATCTGCTTGACCATTTTGAGGGTTATATCGCTCTAAAGTCATTCTTAAAAACCATTCGGAATAAGCTGATCGCCACATATCTCCACCACACATGAAATAAACATTTCCTTGAATATAGGTATCCTCTGAGTAAGCAGGGGTGTAAATTATCGAAGGCATGTAATAAGAGCCTATTCTTGATGAGCTCCATAATAAACCATATGTATCTAGTGGATGCCAATTTCGAGTTGGGTTAGTAGTATCATTATTTTGCCAAAAATCAACGACAGCAAAATTTGATGGATCATTATAAACATCCTCGTATTTTTCCCATTCAAAAACTTGACTATAACCACCCATGGAAATATATTTATTCTGGGTGAAATAAGCCTGTGTTTTATAACTACCAGGGGTGAGTGTAGTGTTATCAGCTTGAGCTATTATTTCATCGCTAATTATAGGTTTTTCAATAGCTACATCAGTTAATTGATTATCAGTAAAGCTATCATCTATTTCAATTTCTTTAATGGGTATATTATCTATTGCCATTGATAATGGGAAATAAGTTAATGAACTTAAACTAAGGATAATAGCAAAAATTCCAATTAGTGTTGATTTTTTATTTAACATTTTTCTAACCCTTTTTATCCTATTACGTGCAAAATTGGTTTCTTAAATACTATTAGAAAATCTCTTATTGAGTATATCAATATTAGTATTAAGTATCTGAATGACATCAATTCTTTTAAATTTTAGCAATAAGGAAAAAAATCACTTTCTGTTGAAATTAGTATTGTTTTAAGTGATTGACAAGATCAAAAATTCTAAATGCTGCTAAGAAAGAATGATTTATAGCTGTCTTTAACTCTTCAATTCCTTCTAAAGTTATATTTGAGACTTTTATAGTATGGATATTATCTAAACTAATTTCAGTTCCTTGTTTTTGCAATATATAATCCCGAACAAATTCACGAGCAAAATCAATAGTCTCATCCATAACTTCAATATTATCTTCTTGCTCTAAATGAGTACCTAAGATGATGATACTAGTATAATTATGAATTATGTCTCTTTCAATTGCTCTATCTAACCAATATTCAAGTTCTTGAAATGTTTTTATGTCTGTCAAGTCATATGTTAAAACTAAAGTTAGAACGACTTTTATTGAAGCGATATTAAAATAAAGATCAACAGCATCTTCAAAAGCTAATCCTTCACCAGGTGAGGATCTTCTGCCTTTTTGACCTGGCATAATAAAGATTTGGGAACTTGTCCTTAACTGATATTCTTCAATATTTGATTGAAAGATAAAATAATCAAGTTCCAAATTGACTGATTTTTTCAATTCATCATCATGACCATAATAAGATCCTACTCTGCTGCTTGTTATATTCATTGCAGTATGAGTTTTGCCAGTATTCCCTTCACCAACAAATACTACGCCACCAGTACAAATTATCTTGTCTTCTGTAAAACGAATCAATTTTGCAAGACTATGTACATCATCCATTTATAACATTCCTCGACGTAGTGTATATAACTAAGGAATGACCCCAAATATAATGAACTTCTTTGTAGCTGTATTTTTAATATTCAGGCCATTTTATTGACTATTATTTTCATTTTCGCGCCTATTATTTAAATAGATAGTGTTTAACGCAAAACCGAATGAAAAAAATTTCATCTACAAAACACACTCAATGTTTTTTCATAGCTGAAAAGTTAAAATAATATTAAGGCTTTGAAATAGTTATAAATTACTTTATAGAATTAATTTAACTGGTGTGAAAATATGGCTTATTTCAAAGGCGATCCCTCTAAATATGTTATTAAATATGTGCAAGGTAGACCTAGAAGAACAGGCATTGGTTTGAGCTTCTTTTATTGGCGATTAACTACTAATATTGCCACTATACCTGCAATGACTATTGACTCTAATTTCATTTTTAATGAACATACTAAAAATAATCAGATGATAACACTCCAAGGTCATTTCACATATCGTATTAAAGACCCAAGGAAAATGGCTACAATCTTAAACTTCCAAATAAATCCTCGATCAGGGAATTATTTAACTGAGGACCCAGAAAAATTGGAGATGCGTATCAAAAATATTGTTCAAATGAGAACTCGAAGTGAAATTGAAAAGATGGATTTAGAACCAGCTCTAGTTTCATCTGAAGCATTAGCCAGTCGAGTAATGGAGTCAGCAGAACAAAATACGATTATTATGGATATGGGTATTGATATTTTATCAATAACTTTCATATCAATAAGACCAACAGCAGAGATTGCTCGTGCCTTAGAAGCTGATTATCGAGAAAATCTTCAAATGAAAGCAGATAGAGCTATCTATGAAAGAAGAGCTGCAGCAGTAGAGCAAGAACAAAAAATCAAAGAAAATGAACTCAATACTCAAATAACTCTCGAGAAAAAACGCAAACAACTCATTGAACTTGAAGGTGAAAATATCCTTAAAGAAGCTGATTTTCAAGCACAAGCAACAGAAAAGCAATTAGCTGCTTATAAGAAACTCGATCCCAAAATACTCTTAGCTTTAGCAATGAAAGAATTAGGTGAGAATGCCAACAAAATTGGTAATTTAACAATCACCCCAGATATTTTAGCATCATTATTAAAAGATGGTAAATGACCTTAGGTTAGAACAATGGCACTAATTGATAAAATCGTGGTAGTAACAAAAAAGACTTGGCTTGAGGAATTAATCGAGAGATTTAACACTAAAGATCAAGCCAAATTCTATATTGAGCAAATGGGCGGTAATTTTAGTGAGTATGAAGATGCTCATAAACAATATTACCAATCATTAGATTTACTCAAGAAATGTCTACCAAGTGAAATAAAATCACAAATAATCGAAAAAGAATTTTTACCAAATTTTCTTTTTGGATCCAAAGATTTAGTGTTGGTTATTGGTCAAGATGGTTTAGTAATTAATACTGCTAAATATCTCGAGAATCAATATATAATTGGTATTAATCCTGATCCTAAAAGAATGGATGGTGTATTATTACCTTTTAAGGTCGAAAATGTTCAAAATGCTATTAAGAGTGTTGTCAATGGTGATTTCAATCACGTTGATGTCACAATGGCTGTTGCTGAATTAAACGATGGTCAGAAGTTATATGCTGTAAATGATCTTTTTATTGGACACAAATCACATGGTTCAGCAAGATATACTATAACCTATAGGGATATAACTGAACCTCAAAGCTCTAGTGGTATAATAGTTTCAACAGGTGCGGGATCTACTGGTTGGTTTAGATCAATATTAACAGGTGCAGTTGGTATAGTAAATAATTTCAGAAAGTATATTGTGAACATTGATCAAGTTACCGAAGATGATTATCGTTTTCCATGGAATGCAAGTATACTGAAATTTTCTGTTAGGGAACCATTTGTTAGTAAAATATCTCGAGCAAATATCATCTTTGGTGAAATATATGTGGATGAGTCGATTACCATTGAATCTAATATGCCTGAAAACGGTGTAATCTTTAGTGATGGAATAGAAAAGGATTTCTTGAAATTTAATTCTGGAACAATTGCAGAAATAAAAATTGCTGATAAAAAAGCTCATTTAGTAATAAAATAAAAAAAAGGATAAGGAAAATAAAAATTCCTTATTTTTTCCAATTTCTAACAACATCAACTATTAACCTTACAGCAGGACCTTTACTACCTTTTGGATTGTATCCTTTATCACTATCAGCATTTGAGTATCCTGCGATATCCATATGAATCCAAGGTACATCCATAACAAAATTGCTTAGAAATCTAGCAGCAGTAATAGCTCCACCTGGTCGACCACCTGTGTGTTGAAGATCAGCAATGTCACTCTTTAATTGTTCATCGTAATCATCCCAGAGAGGCATTCGCCAAACTTTTTCTCCACTGGTTTTGGATGCTGCTTCAAGTTCAGCTGAAATTTCATCATTATTAGCAAAATAACCAATGGCATGATTTCCAAGAGCAATCATCATTGCACCAGTTAAAGTTGCAAAGTCGAACATAGCTTTAGGTTTGTAATTTTTAGCTGCATAGGAAAGTGCATCATTGATAATCATTCTACCTTCAGCATCTGTACTGATGACTTCGACTGTTAACCCAGAGTAGGTTTTGACTATATCGCCTGGTTTGTATGCCTTGCCACTTGGCATATTATCAGTAGCAGGAACAATACCAACAACATTAACATCAGGTTTTAGTTGAGCAATAGCTTCCATAGCAGAAATAACAACTGCACCACCTGTCATATCAGCTTTCATATAACCCATATCCTGACTTGGTTTTATGCTAATACCACCTGTATCAAAGGTTATTGCTTTACCAATTAATGCTATAGTATCAGCATCTTGTTTAGCTGATTTATATTCCATAATGATGAATTTTGGTGGTTCCTCAGTACCTTGAGCAACTGCTAGAAAACTGGTTAAACCAACCTCTTCAGATTTCTTACGATCAAAAACAGTAGTTTGAATACCGAAGTCCTTTTGAAGTCGCAATGCTTCCTCAGCTAGTTTTGTTGGTGTAATGTCGTTAGATGGACCCCAAGCTAATGAACGGCAGAGATTAACAGCATTTGCAATTATTTCACCTTGTTTGATACCTTTTTTAATAGTGGCAATATCTAAATCAGGACTGAAAACAATCAATTCCTCGAGATGCTTATATTTGTCAATGTCCTTTGTTCGGTATTTTAAGTTTTGAAAGCTACCAAGAATCATACCTTGAGCAATAGCTTCAGACAAACCTATTAGGGCTAGTTTATTCCTATTAAAGTAATTGAACGCTAAAGCAACTTTTTTGACATCTAGATCACGCGCTTTTCGTGATGCATTACCTATTGCTTTACGAATACTTTCTTCGGTAATGGATTCTTCCTTTCCTAAACCTACAAGTAATAGTCGTTTTGCTTTTAATTCTTCTCGAGTATAAGCAACGACTAATTCGCCAGATTTGCCTGTAAAATCACCAAGACTTGCTAACTCCTTGATAATCTTACCAACAACAGTTGAGTCATTTTTAATTAATGGATCATTAGCTGCATCTTCAAGAATACCTAGAACAACTAATGGTGCATCAATGTCAGTAATTTTAGAAGTACTTGTTGAAACCTTCATAATAATCACAAAACAATTGGTTTTTCTAACAGCAAATAAATATCAACTTATATAATTATTTAATGGAAAATCAGCAATAATTTTTACGAATTTAAATTTACAAATGGGTCATAGTGCTAGATATAAATGCAATACCTTCCTTACTGAATTCTAAATCAACAATTACTTCATTTGTACCTTTTTTAATTAAAGATTCAAAAGGTTGTTGCCACCAGTCATCTATATTATCAATATTGGTAGGTATTATGAAGTTAAACATCATTTGCATTACTTGTGAAATTGTTTCTTCATCTTGATCAGCAAGTATGTTGCTAAAAGCATTCTTAGTGATAACATCTTTAACGGATTTGCCTTTATAATCAGCTGGTGCTAAATCAATAGTTCTTTTTGGTGAGTTTCCACCAATGGATAAATCAGGTGTGTTTAGAATTAATTTTATTTTCATATTAATTCACACTACTCATCTACTAATTAACAATTTTACTTTATATTTAATAAAGCACTGCTAAATGCAATGGTGAGTAAAGTTATCACTTTACCATGTATTGTAATGAATTTTATCTTCTTTGTATCGATTTTCAGGTTTCTTTTCTTCATCAGGATAACCAATAGCGATTAAAGATAAGGGGTAAATATTCCTAGGCAAATTCAATAATTCATTTAAACCATCAACTCTTTCTTGAATAGGATAAATTCCCAACCAAACAGCACCGAGTCCTAAGGCATGAGCTGCTAACAATAAATTCTCAGTTGCAGCAGAACAATCTTGTACCCAATAGCCACAAAATCTTTCAGCAGTATATTCTCCACAGATTAATATTGCTAAAGGTGCTTCTAGAAGCATTTTTGAATACGGATGAAAATCAGGGATTTTATTTAGAATATTCCTATCTGTTATGACTACAAAATGCCATGGTTGATTATTACCCGCTGAAGGTGCTTGCATTGCTGCTCGTAAAAGTTTAGTTACTATTTCCTCAGGTATTAATTTATTTTGAAATTTCCTTATGCTTCTTCTACTATTTATTGCCTCTATAACATCCATTTGAATACCTCTAATATTTTATCTACACTTTATTTTAATTAATTATTACTAACTATATTAGTTAAATGGTCAACTTGAATATCTTATCGACGAAAACTAATTTTGTTAAAGATAAAAATCATTTGCTTATTCAACTCAGATAATATTCATAAATTTAAATGACGATAAATAGATAATAGAAATCTTTTCGGAGTCAAAAATTTATGTGGGGTAAAAAGAAAGCAAAATTACTGATTAGTTTTATGTTGATAACGATAATATCGTATTCATTTAGTATAATTCCTTCAAAAGCTGAAAGTCAAGAAATTTATCTTACTTTAGATGCTAAAATTAATGGTGGAGGATATATTCTAGATTATTTTAACCTAATTAAAAACCAATTAAAAACAGTAGGTATAGGATTGAATGTATATAATCTGGATTGGCCATCTTTTATTAGTGAATTATTAGTTTACCATAGTTATGATTTAACATACATTTCATTAACTGGAATATCTAAAGATCCGGATTTTATTAGCATCTATGGTAAAGATTCACCTATGAAGATTTTTGGCTATAATTCAAGCATGGATTGGGATAATAGTTTAGGTAATGGGAAAAATCAATGGTATTTAGAAGAAGGCCTAAAAATAGTCCCTCCTAATTCAGAAGCAAGAATTAATCATTATTGGGATTGGGAAATGTATCTAATGGATAAGATATGTCCTATTTTGCCATTATTTTCACTCAAAAATTATATGGCATACTGGGCAAACTTAAATGGTTATAATTACACTAATGGGTTGCTAAATTCATGGGGAAAAATGTCTTGGAATGAATTACATGCTGGTCAAAATGATTCAACAGCAATAAACACAGTTGGAGGAGCCTGTTATAGTTTAAATCCTTTTATTGCCTTTGATTGTGGGGGAGATGATAGTTTCTATCAACAAGCAGTTCTAGATTCATTAATTGTCTATGATAATGATTATACTGTTTGGCCACATCTAGCAAAAGAAATTCAGCATATTGATGACACACATATCAGAATTTCAATTCGTGAAGGTATTAAATGGGCTGATGATCCCGATGGGAATTTTACCAATGTCTCCTTCACTGCAAGTGATGCTTATTTCACTTTATTCATGGCAAAACATCTATCTGATTACTATTATCAATGGATCAAGGATATGGAAATAATCGATGATTATACCCTAGATGTGTTTATAGATGGTGATCCGGAGACCCCAGAAATAGATGTAACAGCACTCTATATGACAGAACTTGATATACCAATGTTACCTGAACATTATCTCAATCAAACGCAATTAGCTGATAACACAACTCCTGATACAACACATGAATCTTGGGTGAAATTCACCAAAGAAGGATTTGGTACAGGATTATTTAGCTTAAATTATTCCGATGAAAGCTTTACACGTTTAACATTAAATCCTAATAGTTGGTGGTTAAATAGCACAATAACATCTGATCCTGCTTTAGCTTGGCAAGCAAGATTTGGTGATTTTTCGGGTGGATTAACAATATTAAACGTCTATTCAGCCATTGAATATCTAGATTCTTTCAATTACTTTGAAGATGGTCTTTTAGATTTAATAGATTGTACTTCTAATAGAGAAAAATGGATCACTTATAATTCAAACCCATTATTTACTAATCAAGAGAAATTACGCGACGGATATTTGTCATTTGTAGGTTATAATCTTCGTGAGGATAGAGAGATTATCGGAAGTCTAAATCCAGCACCAAATGATCCTTCAATAACGATTGGTTTGGCTATTCGAAAAGCTATAAACTATGCAATTAATCGAGAAGAGATTAATACTGTGGTTCATTCTGGCGAATATGTAATTAATCATTATCCCATATACCAAACAATGAAAATATGGTGCAATCCTAACATTCTCCGATATGAACATGATGTTCTTATAGCTAAAGAATATCTGTATAAAGCTGGTTATGGCGACTCATCCTTTGTATATCCAGGTTTCAATACTTCAATTACTATTATTGCTTTATTTGCATTACTAATAATTACCGCTAAATATTCTTTTAGGAAAAAAATCAAGTATTAAATTCTGCTTGATATTTTTTTTTTTCATATTTTGTTTTGAATTTTGCTATTTACTTATATTCTCTAAACTAATTAATAACTTATAGAACAAGGAGAACGTGATATGCTAAATAAAAAATCACAGCTTT
>JAEORJ010000207.1 GCA_016840945.1 Candidatus Gerdarchaeota archaeon | reverse complement strand
CAATATTTAATGGATTTAATGGATGAAGAACAACAAAAAAGAAGACATGAAAAATCTGCAGAGATGAAAAAGGAACGAATAGAAGAAACAAAGAAAAAACAATCTTCCAGTAAGAGATTAACCTTTGAAGAATTGAAATTGTTAATGGGAGATGAGGAAGAAGATTAATATACCTCACAAAAAATGCCTATTATATTATTTTAAATGATTTTTTAATACAACACCTAAAATGTGATGAAAAATGACCCGTATTGCAATAGTAGAAAGAGCAAAATGCAACAAGAAAAAGTGTGCTCTTGAATGTATGAAATTCTGCCCAGTAAATAGGACTTCAGATGAACCTTGTGTTTATTTAAATGAAACCACAGGTAAAGCTGAAATTATCGAATTACTATGTACAGGATGCGGAATTTGTACTAAAAAATGTCCTAGACATGCAATTCAAATAATTAATTTACCTGATGAATTAGAGACAGATTTAGTGCATCGATATAGTAAAAACGGGTTCAAATTATATCGTTTCCCAAAACCAAAACCAGGACAAGTTTTAGGGCTTATTGGTCAAAATGGTGCAGGAAAATCCACCTCTATGAAAATCCTTGCAGGTCAACTAACTCCTAATTTAGGTCATTGGGATGATCCGCCAGAATGGGATGAAATAATTGAATATTTTAGAGGATCAGAGTTACAAAACTATTTTGAAGCAATGCAAAATGGCAATCTAAAAGTCGCATCTAAACCACAAGAGATTAGCGCTTTACCACAGATAACCAAAGGTATTGTAAAGGATTTAATTGCAAAAGTTGATGATACAGGAAAATCAGATGAGGTAAAAAGTTTACTTAATTTAGAGAAGTTTTGGGAAAGAGAGCTTAGTGTTTTAAGCGGTGGAGAATTACAAAGAACGGCCATAGCAGCTACTATAGTCAAAGATGCTGATGTGTATCTATTTGATGAGCCCTCAAGCTTTCTTGATGTGAAAGAAAGAATGAATGCTTCTGCTGCCATTAGAACATTAGTTGCTGGTAATAAATATGTAGTAAATGTTGAACACGACCTTGCTGTTTGTGATGCGATGAGTGATCAAATAAGCATGTATTATGGTTCACCTGGTGGATATGGTATCGTCACACATCCCAAAGGCGTACGAGATGGGATCAATGTTTTCCTTGATGGATATATTCCAGATGAAAACATGCGTTTCCGAAATTATCCTATTACTTTTAGTCGTGTACCAACCCCTTCAGATAGTGATAGCAGTCATAGAGTAACTTTACGCTATGGCCAATTTACAAAGGATTTTAATGGGTTTAAATTCTCTGCTAGCCCAGGAATAATTCATCACTCAGAAGTAATTGGTATCATTGGACCAAATGGTATTGGTAAAACTACTTTTGCTAAAATATTAGCTGGTGATGAACCTCCAACAACGGGAGAGGTGATTCTTGATGGTGAGTTAATAAAAGACAAAGCTGAGAAACCAGAAAAGAAGGAAGAAGAAGGGGAAGAAAAAGAAAAACCGACTAAAATAGGTATTAGAATTGCTCACAAACCTCAGTATATTAGTGTTAATTTTAATGGTTCAGTAGAGGAATTTCTTTATTCGATTAACAAACATTTACTTTCAGATCCATGGACAAGAGCTGAAATTATTAAACCATTAAATATTGAAGATTTATTAGTAAGAAATATGAGCGATTTAAGTGGTGGAGAATTACAAAAGATTGCTATAGCAGGAACATTAGCTCAAAATTGTGATATGTATCTTTTAGACGAACCAAGCGCATATCTAGACTCAGAAATGAGACTAGTAGTAGCAAAAGTCATTCAAAAAATCGTACGATCAAAAGCAAAAGCAGCATTCATTATAGATCACGATTTAATGTTTATTGATTATCTTAGCGATAGTTTAATGGTTTTTGAAGGTGATCCAGGAATAAGTGGTAAAGCTAAAACACCAACTGATTTGCGAGCCGGTATGAATAGATTTCTAAAAACAGTTGATATAACCTTTAGACGCGATAAGGTGAGTGGAAGACCGAGAGTTAATAAAAAGAATTCACGATTAGATAGAACTCAGAGAGATATTGGTGAATTCTATTATGTGCCTTCCAGTTTAGATAAAGAATAAGAAATTGTTGACTATACTACATAAAATCAACAGTTTCAACATCATGTGGGTCTTGCCCATAGATTCGTTCATGAGCCCAAGTAAAAGGTTTTACTTTCTTCTCCATTTCTTCCAGTAACCAATCCATGATTTTTTCTCCCACTTTTTCACCATAGATTTTCTTAGCGGATCTCATTGTTTTGATTATTTCAGAATCAGCTTTTATGAAATTAATTATCTTAACAATGTTTTCAGAGTTAGCTGGTGGTACTAAAACATTTGATTTTGCATCAAAAACCGATTCTGGGCGATCGGTATTAAATCGTAGTGTTAAACAGAGAACTTTTTGTATTTCATTAAGTTCTTCTTGTATGCTTCCCGAATCTGTCAATTCAGCGAAACATTTTCCACTTTTCCAAAATTCTATTACTTGGCCATATTCCCGCCACAATGGTGTGAAAACAAAGTTATCATACTTTTCATCTGCCTGAACAACTTTTTTACGTAAATTAAAAAATTCAAGGGCCCGTTTTGTCGCTGTTAATTCACACCAAGTAATTGGAACACCTTGTTTTACTAATTCTAATACTCCTGCTACTATAGCTTTGAATCGTTTTTCAGTTAAATTACCTCTTCTATGAACATCAACCCTTATCCAGTCATCGTATTTTTCCAATGCTGGAAAATCATCAAAAGCAGATGTTTCTGGTTTGGGCACTAACTCGATTGCATCAACAACTGAATTCCCAACATTTCTTATTGATTGTTTAGGATAACCTTCACGAATAAGATTTTCTTGTGCAGTATGACTTGGAGCGAAAAGATATGAGGCGCCTGCACCAGATACGAAGGTATCCCATTGTTCTGGCCAGGGTTCAGCTCTATTTAACTCCCAATCACCATACCATTGTTTGTGGATAAACTCCTTTACATCAGGAATAGTTGTTGTAAACAAATTATAATCTCTAAATGAGATAGGATTCATACCTCTAATACCTGCTTCATTTTGACCAACACCTGAACGCGTAGCTAAAAACCAAGATGCTGAAACAATTGCAGCTGTTAAAGTATCTCCATGAGGAATTGGTAATACAACCCTTTCAGGATATTCTTTTCGTAACCATTTGCCAATTGCCCCAATTTTATAAAATATCTCAACAGATTTTTGATATAAGTCACCTTTTATTTGTAGGTCTATTACGGGATTCATCTTAAATTCTTGTATACCATATCCAAGTAAATCATCATAATGTTGGCCTGTCGTAGCTACAATGACTGGAATGCCTTTTTTCTTGGCCCAATAAATTAGAGGAGCTTGTTTATAGAAGTCTGGTTTTGTACCAATAGCTACCATTAAAACCCACTTTTTTTTATCAAATTCAGCAAACGTTTTTCGAATCTCTTTTTCATTTACTTTTGCTGGGATAAAATCCGGTTCAGGCTGCGTAAAAGGTTCCATGTATTACCACCAATAATCTCATTTAATCATTACAAAGTTAACTATTAAGCACATCTTCTTTACTTAAATTTGTTAGGTAAATATGCATTAATAAGAATCACAAAATACTCTTTTGTAGCATATCAACATTTATTCTACCATATGAATGAGTTTTCCCAGTGCTCAAGTTATTAACAGTTAATTTTGCAGGAGCAAAAATACTTGAATCAATTTTATAGAAATCGCCATTTACTTCTTTTACAATATCGTAAAATAATTTACCATAACAAGTTGATTTTTCAGAAATAGCTTGTTCTAGAAAACTTTTCAGCTCAGAATCATCAGGATATTTTACTTGTAAATAAACATCTGAACCATAAATTAGCATATCATTTGTTCTTCCAAGCATTAACTCATTTTCATTTAATTTTACCGGAGCTATCGGTGCAGAACCAATTGCTGAAATTATAGTTGTAATGTCCATTCCCAAATCATATAATTTATGAAGAGCCGTTTCAATTGAACGTCCTGATATTTGAGTAGCACCAGCAACGCTTGCAGTAGGAGCTATTACTACGATGAATTCTGATAATTCCACATTACACTTTTTAGCCATATACCTGATAATACCATCAGGGGGGTATTTGTTAGCTTCAAGAACTACAACTGCTTGGTCATGCTCTTCAGCTAAGTTTAATTTATCATATAATTCACTTGGTTTTTTGGCTAAAATGCGGGCAGGGCCACTAGCCATAGCAGTATAACCACCTTTATCTATGGCCCAACCAGCATATTGAGAACCCATTGTTGCTTTAACAGGACAATCAGTTGTTACTGTGATTACAGGCATAGTTATTTTATCATTGAAAGAATTTAATTTAATGGAAACCTCAGCTAATCCACCCATACAAATTTGAGTTAAATATTCACCAGCTAAAAAACCACCTTCCACTTTGCAACCCAAATCCATAATTTCTGAGGTTGATTCTGTTTCAAAAAAGGATCCTTTGATTAACTCCAGCATTTCCGTCATCTCATCTATTAATTCAACTGCAGCATAATTCATTGAATATTCTACTATCTCTTCATTATCCTCTGCCATATTGTTGACCTCGAATATTAATACAAATCGCTCAATGGTATTTGGATGCTACCTAATTTTCCATCATAATTTGAACTGGTTATTTTGAGTACATTTGGTTCATCAATCACTGATGAAATAATAGTACTCATTGCTTGTTTTAATTCTTGTTCATCAGAAGCATTAATAACAATCTCATAAGCACAGGAACTCTCATCGGGTATTTCACTATCAGCTATTTTATCTTTTAAGGTAGGGCAAAATCTATGATTAGTTGATTCGTTTAGGAAGGAATATTTGGAACCTATTTTTGATCCTGCACGACAAATACCTGCTGGAAAAGATGTTATTGCTTTTACATTTGAACTTCTAAGTTTAATTATTGCTTTTCTAGCAATTTCTAGTGTGACTTTTTCATCAGTTCCTATTAAAATTATAACTCCACCAGCAACGCCTTTCTTCATTTGAAAAGTTTCCTCAATTATAAAATCGCCATCCATAACTGGGATAGACCATAACTCTCTCTGATATCTTGTAATCTTTTTTTGATGACCATCACCAAAATAAGAAATTAGTTTCCCTATTGGTTCACTTTTTTCTCCCTCGGTAAGTTGATTAAAAATTCTTGTTGTGGGAGCTGTCATTGCACACTGAGATAATCTTGCCAATAATTCATCTTTCATTTTTTTACTGCTACGGGTCCATATTTGAATGATAACTCCAGGCCTCCCATCAGGAGTCTTTTCTTTATCAACTATTTGCTCTATGCCAGCTTCAGCTGTGCACATTATAATGCTAGTAGCAAAACCTACTGTACTATTTGCAGCAATTAAAGCCATTTCTTCGTCTATTGCTGTAATTAGAATTCTTGAATGCCACATGTTGAAACATTCAGAAAATGTATCAATTATTTTTCCATACACCATAATAATCAACCAATAATATCTTAATTCTAACTAGTCTTCTTTGATTCATGAGCTAATATATGTTCGTTAAATGCTTTCTGCCATTTTTGTTCTAATATTAAAGGAAGAATACCGAGTGTGGTAAAACCGAATAATAAAAAGAAGATTACTGCTTTAAAGGCTTCAATGCAATTTGGTTGTGAAATTACTTTAGAGGTTGCTACGTGTTCGTGTAATAAATTGTATTTGACATAAATAGCATATAATGGTAAAATAATTACGAAAATGAACATGGTTGCAGGATTATTTAATGTTGGATATGATTGAGATTCTGTTTTGAAAACTTTCTTGTAATGATCCTCTAGATCCTTAAACAACCACCATTGATAAAAGAGATAGTATATTCCAAAAGTAATTGCTGTAAGAAACAATACACGACCATATCTTCTTGTTGTTCCACTTTTAAGGTGTTTTGGCATTACTAGCATCTCCATATATTAAATTATGATAAAAGAAAGAGCAGGGAGTGCTCTTCCATAAGCTATTTATTATCTATAGGATTACTTTAGCATTTCTGATGTTTTCAAACTTTTCCAAGCTTGAGCATCACCATGTTTTATACGTTTGAATTCAGGAATGTGCCTTAGAACTAGAATTAACCACAT
>JAEORJ010000206.1 GCA_016840945.1 Candidatus Gerdarchaeota archaeon | reverse complement strand
TTTGCTAAAAAGTTAATTGGATCCAAACCTAAATCCCACCCTTCCTTTATAGTATTGCCATCAACAATAGCACCGGCAGCATCTGTTGGTCCATCTTTCCCATCAGTTCCAATAGATGCTAAAACTATTTCTCTATTATTTTCTATTTCAATTGCAGCAGCTAAAGCTAGTTCTTGATTTCTTCCCCCTTTCCCCTTTCCTTTTATAGTTACGGTTGATTCACCGCCAGCAATTAATATTGTATTATCGTTCTCTTTTAGAATTAATTTAGCAATATCCTTCCCATTTTCTCTAGCTTCACCTGTTAAAGATGTGGTTAGTATTTTAACATTCAAATCCATCTGTGATGCTTTATTTGCTATAGTATCACATGATAATTTGTTTGATGCTATAATGTAATTAGTCACATTTTGAAATATTGAATTGTCTGTTTTTAGAGTATCAGAGATTTCTCCCATAATTCCTTTATCAAGATGTAATTTTATATTATCAGGTAATTTATCTCTAATGTTGTATTTTTCGATTATTTTTTCAACATCATTCCAAGTAGATTTATCAGGAGCTGTTGGACCTGATGCAATTGTATCCAAATCATCACCAACAACATCACTAATTATTAATGATATTAGTTTAGCTGGTTGGATTAATTCTGCTAATTTTCCCCCCTTAACTTGCGATAGATGTTTTCGTATAATATTTAATTCATGAATTGTAGCTCCAATTTTTGTTAATACATTAAAGGTTGTTTTTAAATCCTGTAGCGAGATAGTAGGATAAGGTAATTCTAAAAGAGCAGAGCCACCGCCACTAATAAGACAAATGACCAAATCATTATTGGTTAAATCATCGAGCAAAGATAACATTGCTTTAGTCCCTTTTATACTCCCTTCATTTACAAAAGGGTGACCAGCAATATTTGCTTGAATTTTCTTAAGCTTAAAATCTTGCTTAGTTGTTGTTTCTGCAATGTTAATTATACCATCAGTTATTTTATCAACTAATATTTCTTCTAAAGCAATTGCCATTGAAGCAGCAGCTTTTCCCCCTCCTATAACGAAAATCCTGGTTTCTTTTGTAATCGGAATATTTTCTCCTGAGGATAAATATAGAGAGTTTTTTTCAAATTTGAGAGCTTTTAAAACTGCCAGTTTTGGATCCGCAGCAGCTATTGCAAGATCCATAAGCTCTATTACAATCTCATAAGCTCTTTTAGCAGTTGTGCCTTTTGTTGGAAAAGCTATCCTTTCCTGATCAATCCTAGGATTTGTTAATGTTTTCACCACATAATCAGTTCTTTATCATCTAATATAAAGAAGAATTCTTAAATTACTTTCTCAGTTAATTAAATAGTGAACTGATATGTCTGAAAGTGCAATAAGACAAAGAACAACAAGCCCATTATTTAATCAAAGATTCTTATTAGGAGTTTATGCCCCTATAATTTTGGAATTCATAGTTTATGGTATCTACACTTTAGCAAAAGGAGCTGAATTTAATTGGGGTTTTCTTCTATGGGCTTTAATGTTATTTGCCCCGGCACTTTTCCTATATATGGTTTCACCAATGATAATTTATTTTGTAAGCGGAGTTGGGAATTTCTATAAAAAGAATCTAATGAATAATATTGATTCACTATTTATTTTCTCAGATGATGAAGAAGGATTAAGTAATAAACAAAAAGAAAAAGTATATCAGGAAATAGAAAAACAACTTGTACCACAGTTAGTAAAACAAGTTCGTATTTTATATATTGATTCTTATATTAGTCGCTCAAGAAATAGCAAAAAAGAAAATCTATTAAGCAGTTTTGAAACCCTTTTTCTTTTCTCAATAACTTGGTCAATATTATCCTTAGCTGATTTTATAGGTGTTATAATTTTACATTTCAGCCCTATATCCTTAGATTTCATAGTAATTGATCGCATTGATAATGCTGTTAATGTAATAATTTTTGCTTTGATTTTTGCAACATTAACAATATTGAGTGATATCTTAGCTTATTATTCTATAGGACGTTTAAGAAAACTAATGCTTGACACTTTACCAATTGTTGTGCATGTAGATGAAGAAGAACGTATCAATCGTATGAATTACATACGCGCAATTAGCCAATTCCCAATTGATAGTATCATCAATGATAGAGTTCTTCGTAAACATCCAAGAAGAATAGACCGTATCTATGAACAAGAATATTCTGACCATTTAACAGAAGCATTGCAAGTATATGCGAGAAATCAAGTTGCTAAGCAACAAGCTTGGCGGATTTATAAACCAATATTGGATGAACTTAAGGTGCCTGCGAAACAAGCAGCGGTAATTAAAGACCGATTCTTTGATAGTCCATTATATGATATTGCTAGAGATGTCTTTAGTTATGATCATGAAGTTAATTCTATGAAGACTGATATTGAATATGTAAAAAACCGATTGAAATTGTGGGATGAGATATCTGAAGAAGAAAGAGCCACAGCTTTAGTGTTTCTCTTTAGATCATCAGAACAATTGTTTAAAAGTATGATAGAACGATTTGATGCCCCATTAGAGATTTACACTAATTTTTCAATGATTTTACAATTCTTAAAGGATAAAGGTATAATAACAGATTTAGAAGAGAATGCCTTTAATATCATTCGTAAAAAACGAAATACTTTAGTACATCAATCAGGAAGGTTAGTAAAAATAGAGAAAAAAGAGATTGAAGATTTTCTACAAGCTTTAGAAGAAACTCTATTAAAAGTAGATGAGCAAGTTTCAAAAGGATAATATGCTAAACTAATCCTTTAATAATCAATCTTAGCGAAAACCTTTTTGAGTAGTCTTTTTTTTCGACTATTACAGAGTAAAAAAAAGTGATTTTTATGTCAGAAAAACCAAAAAGTACCGCTAAAAAAACAACCACAAAAAGTTCAACATCAACAGCTAAGAAATCAACAAGTAGTACAGCTAAAAAACCAGCAACCACTAAAAAACCTGCTACTTCACAACCAGCTGCAACAAAACCAACAACTGCTAAAACCACACCAAAGAAAACAACAACTACAAAGAAACCCACTACTACAGCAAAACCAAAAGCTGCCCCTAAAACCACAACCACTACTAAGAAATCTACTACAAGCACAACAAAAACAATAGATAAAAAACCAGCTACAACAAAGAAGCCTAGCAAGAAGCAAATTATCAAAGCACAAATAACTAGCTATCGTAGAAATAATCGATTGCAAAAAACAAATCAAGCTATAGCAAAGGTATTAGATGATTATAATCATTTAGCTTTAGTTGGCAAGAAATTTACTCTTGAATTTCCAGAAAATGAAACAGTAGTAAAAGGGACTGTTTTAGGCATACATGGTCAGAAAAAATCTAAACTTTTACGCTTGGGATTTGATAATAGTGGTATGACATCTTATGCCATAACACAAATTATTGAGATTGAACTATAAAAACTATAGATGAGAGTCGAGGATGACCTCTTCTCTCCATTAAATCTTCTCATTTACATATCAGGTAATTTTGATTTCCATTGATTAAGAAGATCAATTAGCATTTGTTTCCTTTTTATTCCGCCACTTTTGATCTTATAGACTTTTGTCATGCCTGGAGAACCGACATGCTCATATAATTCCTCAATTATTTTATCACATAAATCATTGAAAGAATTATTATCATTAATGGCTTCTAGGTATTTAATGAAAATATCAAATACCTTAACTAATTCAGGACTGGGTGCTCTATCATCTGGTTCAGGTGCTTTCTTTTTCTTAGGATATGATACTGGTTTTGAAACGGGTTTTTCTTCTTCTTCCTCAGCATCCTTATCATCTTTCTCTTTTTCAGTAGGACCTTTTTCAATATGAATTCCTTTCTTCTTTAAGAATTCACTTGGTTTAACATATCTATCACCAGAATTCTCTGCAATCTCTTCTTCCTCATCGATTTCTATCTCTGCTTCTTTAGGTGCTTTTCTAACTACGGGTTCAGGAATAGACGCTTCTTCTACAAGTGTTTTCTTTGATTCAATTGGTGTTGTAGAAACTTGTGCTTTTTGCATTGCAACTATTTTTGGTTCAAAGACCTTTTCTATTTCATGTGCATGTATTGCTATTTGATTAAGGATTTTCTGTTTTGTAATAGTTCTTTCATCAACAATTTCCGAAAGCTCCACACCAAAAAACGCTAAAAATTCTTTCTTAAATGGATCATCAACTGTTTCATATAAATCATCCAATTCCTCTATTATATCCTCAATTCGTTTTTTAGTTGAATCTCCACCTTTTTCTTGTTTTCTTTCCTCTTCTAAATCAGCTTTTAGATCTTTTATCTCCCTTTGAGAATCTTTTACTAGCATTTCCATTTGATTGTTTTCAGCTTCTAAATCGCTTATTTCATCTGTTTTTTCATCCAATTTTGTTTTGGTTTTCTTAAGATCCTCAGTTAATGACTCATTGGTCATTTTCAAATATTTGTTTTCTTCAGTTAGCTTAATATTTTCCTCTCTAATTTTCACTTCATTATGAGAACCTGCTGAAATTTCTTGTAATTGTTTTTGAATTTCCTTAACTTGAAATTCTGCGGTTTGGTATTTACTACTTAAACTGATATTTTCTTGCTTTAATGTAGCATTTTCGGATTCAAGTTCTTCGTTTCTCTCAGAATATTTTGAAACCATGCTGATCATACGTGGTGCCATACCCAAGCTAATGTTTTTACTAGCAAGTAACGTTATAAGATTTTCAAGTTCAAAATACTTCATATCTTTTTGTTTGAGTAAATTAGCAGGCCTTAAAAGAACATCCATATCATCAATGAAGAATGCTAAATTTGAATAACCTAGTTCTTTTGCTTTTACTCGTAATTTTTCTAATTGCTTTAGATTGATGTTATTAGCTTCTTCGCTCATTTCTATTCACCATTAATCAAAAATTGTTCTTTCAATATTTGAAAAAGCTTTCCTTATGAGAAAATGATGTAAAACTACCTTATTATCTTTTAGTTAGGGAAATTTTTCTTACAGTAATATTTTTTAGCTAAATATTATTATTTTCCAAGAAAATAACTTTAATAAAGACCTTAACGTTAAAATTATAATCGTTTATTTGTTAACAATCAAAATAAACCCACTAAATGCGATCTACTAAATCCATTTTTTAGTTAAGCATTATTAAGTTCATATGAGGTTTAAAATTGCTCTTACCACCAGATTTCAAACTCCATGAATCAAGACTATCTCGAGACTCTCGAGAGGTAATTGAATTTCAATTTGATAGGCTAGCTCTTAAATCATCTGACCCTCAAATTTTTCTAGAAAAATTTCTACGAATTTCACAATCACCTACACTCTCCCCTGATGATAGTGAGGTGTTTTATTTAGCTTCAAAAGTTGCATATATGCTCTCAAATTACGCTTATTTTGAAACAGTAAATTACAAAGAAAATGGATTAGTAAATGATGGAGCTAAAATCTGGCAAGCTTTAACTAATGCTGCAAGAGGACATATTGAGGATGCAATACATACTTTAGAAGATGTAAAAGATCGCATTAATATTACTAAAGATCAACTTCAGTATATTGAATGTTTGGGAATACTTGCACAATTATATTTTATTCGAGGTTCATATGATAAACCAAAATTAAATGAGATTATGGATGAGTTAAATCAATTTAAAGAAAAAAATCAAGATTTGCTTCCAGATTTCAATCATATGTATATGCCTGTTTATTTAATTGAAAATAGAATCAAATCTCAACAATTACCCTTGAAGGAAATAATTGAAGAAGCAAAGAAACTGCATGAAATTTCAAAAGAGACAAATGATCATTATTGGATTGTGCAATTTCAACTGGATTTAGCACAAGCGTACATACATTCTAAGGACATAACCTCAGCTTCGAAATTATTAGAAGATGTTTTTAATATTTTACAAAAAATGAAATTTGCTGCATTAGAAGCGAAAGCAAAAAGGATTCAAGGTAAATTGTATGAAACTTCAAATAGATATGAATTGGCTGAGAAAACTTACTTGGTAGCTAAAACCTCTTATTCAAAATTAGAGGACCAGATTGGAGTAATTACTTGTATTAATGAACTAGCTCAATTATCATTACTACAGGATCAGAATAACAAAGCTGAAAAGTACTATAGTGAAGCATTTGATTTATCTAGAGAAATGAATGATTTTACTGGAATGGCCACCTCATTAAGCGCGTTAGCTAAACTATCATATCGCAGTGCAAATTATAAAGAATCTTTAAAACAATATTCCGAAGTATTAGAAATTGCTCTGAACAATAGTTTTGAATATTTCTTACCTGATATTTATGATGGCCTAGCTTGTGTTAATTTTATTACCGGTGATTTTTGGTCAGCACTAGAATATAGAATGAAAACTGTAGAATTTAAGGAAAAATTTGTATTTAGCGATTTTAACTTATTACTTGAACATATGAAATTAGGTCAGTTACATGCTTTAGTAGCTAATTTTGAACAAGCTTTTGAAGAATTTGAGAAAGCTCTCAATTATTCTATAAAATTGAATAAGAAAGATGATGTTTATTTTGATATTTTAAATTGGTTATTTGAAATATCTACTGCATTAGGAAATATGTCATTAGCAGCTACCTATATGGGTCGTGCTGATTTATTCGCTTCAATACATGATTCTGAAGAAGAAAATGCTCAAGCATTAATATCTAGAATTAGATTTCTTATACAGAAAAAAGAATTGGACGCAGTTAAAACACAATTAGATGTAGTATTTGAGAAAGCTCAAGAATTTCCATCAGCACTTACAACAGCTTTAGCTTTAATAGAAAAGGCAGCTTTCTCATTACTAAAATATCAAGAAGAACGAGAATCAGAGAGAATTGATGAAGCATTACAAGCAGTAGAAGACATGTTATTTATATCCATGGATTTAGAATTCCTTCCTCTAACAATGTATTCTAAAAAAGTCACCGCTCGAATTCTTTCTTTTCAAGGAAATTATAACGAAGCAAAAGATGAAATTAATGAAGCAAAAGATTTAGGCCAAGAATTGGGTTTAAATAAATTCGTTGATTTGCTCACTGAGGACTGTGAAAAGATTGAATCACTACAGAAAGATTCCGAATCATTATCTGAGGACGAGTTAAATAAACGCAAAGAAGAATGTCTTGATCAAGCACTAAATTATTTACGAGAGACTTTCTGGTTGGTTAGTTCATCAGAGCATCAAACGATCTAAAAGATTAACGATTAATTGCCAACCAATATTTTTTATTCTAATAAATCTATCATCTCTTGGTAAAAATGACTGATTTCGAAATAGTTTGCCAAAAGATTGATGATCTAATATCATCATTAGGCGGTTATTGGTCAGAAGAATGGTTGATACATCCAGTTATAGAGGAGCTGGGTGAATTCTCAAAAGAATTACAAATTCACGCAGGTCTGCATCCTCAAAAAAACACTTCTAAAGAAAAATTATCAGAAGAATTTGGTGATCTCTTATTTGCAGTGATAGCTTTAGGACGTGGACTTGGATTAGAAGTTGAAGAATCATTATTGAAAACAATTGATAAATATAGTAATAGAATTTAATGTAAAACAAAAAATAAAGAGTAAACAAAGAGGAATTAGATTTGAAGGATACAATTTGGAAAATTGCTAATGAAATTAAAGATGAACTTGTTGAAATTAGAAGACAAATACATATGCATCCAGAATTGGGTTTCGAGGAAATAGAGACATCAAAATTAGTTGCTAAAAAATTGTCTGAATTGGGTATTGAAATTCAAACAGGTGTTGCAAAAACTGGTGTTATAGGTATAATTAGAGGTTCAAACAAATCTGGGAAAACCATTGGTATACGAGCTGATATGGATGCATTGGCTCTTCAAGAGGAAAATGATGTTCCATACAAATCAAAGATAGATGGAAAAATGCATGCTTGTGGTCATGATGCTCACACAGCAATATTGATTGGTGTAGCTAAAATTCTTGTAAAACTCAAAGATAAGATAAATGGCAACATAAAGCTCTTTTTCCAACCTGCTGAAGAAGGTTTAGGTGGGGCTAAACCAATGGTAAAAGAAAATGCTTTAGAAAATCCAACTGTATCAGCTGCTATTGCTTTACATGTAGATGATGAAACAAATGTTGGTACAATCAGAATCAAAGATGGTAATTTAACGGCAAGCTGTGATGAATTTTGGATTGATATTGAAGGCAAAGGCGGTCATGCTGCATATCCTCATGATACAATTGATCCAATAGTAATTGGTTCTTCTATTGTCACAGCTTTTCAGACAATAGTTTCAAGAAATATAAGTCCATTGAAATCTGTTGTTGTTAGCGTATGTACATTTAATTCTGGAACAGCTTTTAATATTATACCTGAAACAGCAAGATTAACAGGAACAGTAAGAACATTAGACGAGAAGATCCGTGATGAAACTCATGAGCATATGAAAAGAATTGTGAAAGGTATAGAACAAACATTTGGTGCGAAAATTAATATCACAATTCAAAAAGGCTATTCTTCCGGATTCAATGATGCAAGTTTAAATGCTTTAATAAAAGAATCAACATCCGAATTAGTAGGTGATGATAAGGTATTAGTTAATGAGGAAGCAACTATGGGTGCTGAAGACTTCTTTGAATTTAGCGATAACTATCGGCTTCCAGTAGCAATGTTTTGGTTAGGATCTAGAAACGAAGAAAAAGGAATCACTCATCCAGGACACAATCCTAAATTTGACATTGATGAAGATGCTCTCCCATTAGGGTCATCCATTTTAGCTCTTACTGCAATTAAATACTTAGAGAAAGTCTAAGAAATGTAGCAAAATAATTCAGCTAAATATGTATATTGAATCAAATTTATATGCTAAATGCCAATAACGTAATATTAAATAAGTATCATTTATACACCTAGAAAAGGATGGTGTATCTTTACCATGTCAGATAAAGAAATGCAAGTATCAGAAGAAGACCTAAAAGGTGTAAACCTAAAGAAAACACATACCAAAGCACAAGAATCTGAAATGAAATTAGTATTCAAATGTAGTGATGGTAAGATAGTTGAATGGCCAAGATGCTGTGGAGAACTAATGGAACTCGAAGGTGACAAATTAGTTTGTGCAGATAAAACCTGTGGAAATACAGCTGAAGTACCAACTTGTGCTGACGGCCAAAAAGCAAAACCATTCATTGGTCAAGCATGAAATCCATTCTAAATTTTTTTCTTTTTATAATTAAAGGTGAATGGGGGATAAAATCCTCCTACCTTCTTACCATTTTTATTTTCTCTTAAAAACGCCAACTTATAGGTTTTAATCTTGCAATTTCTGCAAGTTCACTCATGCGATAAATAACAAAATTTGGTTTTTCATCATCTTTTAGTGTTGTTAAATCAATAGTTTTCATATGATCAAATAAAACTGAAACCATGCCTAGTCTGTTAGAACCAACAATATCTGAATCGATTTTATTACCAACAAAGATGATCCTTTCAGTTTTTTCAAGAGATAATTTTTCCATAGCTAATTTATAACCTGTTTCTGCAGGTTTCCAATTGCTTGGTAAATCATTAATTACAACTACATCAAAAAAATGTTGTATGCCTAAAAAAGTTAATTTTTCCCATTGCTTAATTTTAATTCCATCAGAAACAAGACCAACCTTCATTGATTTCATAAGTGTTAGCAATGTTAAAACTACTCCTGGAAATGGTCTGAGTAAAGCTAATTTAGTATTATGATAAGCAACAATTGCAGCAGCTATCAATTTGGGATGAACTTCATATCCTAGCTCTTCAAGTAAACGATTAAAATGTTCATTATAATTTGAGCCGTATTCTTTTACAATTTTCATTAATAACTCAAAAGCTTCATCTTCATTTAAATCAACACCTGCTTCTTTTATTGCTCTTATGGCATTCTTTCTTGCAGTAGTTGACATTAAAGTGCTATTGAATAATGTATCATCTAAATCAAAAAGTACAGCATCAAATTTATGATTAGTTGCCAATATGATATCTCCTATAATGACTAAAAGTACCAACTATCTTAAGTATTATTCGTAAAAGAAAAAATATTGGGACTAATATTTCATTCTATTTAGATTCCGCATTATCTTCCTCATCAGGATGTCTAAATAATTCCCCTTTGATATATTTATTAGCCCGTTCTTCATATTTCTCTTGACAAATAGGACTACAGAAATAACGTTTTCTACCCAAAATTGCTTTTGAAAAAACTTCTCCTGAAAACTCTCTATGACAATAATCACATCGAATTTGTAAATTAATAGGAGTTTTTGGCAATTCTACAGGTTTACACATGAATGTCTCGAGATTAATAGATGAGACTAATTCTAAAACTGAATCACCTGGTAATGAGTTTATTTCTTTAATAAAATCTAATTTATCTTTATCGCTCATTGGATGAGTTACTATTATTAAATTATAATGACCAGAGGTAATAGTCATATTAGCAATAAAAGGACTTAAGTAAATGTCTTTAGAAATTTTATCAAGATCACTTGGTTTAACTTTTAATAGAAAAGTCATAGATGTTCCTTGCATTATCATATTCTCATCTATAACAATGGTAAATTTCTCAATTAAACCAGTGTCAGTGTATTTCTGTATTCTTGTTTTTATTGATGGTATTGTAAGATTTGTCTCACGAGCAAGTGAAGCATAACTTGTTCTAGAATCTTCTATTAGAGTTGTTAAAATTCTTAAATCTGTTTTATCTAATTTATGCATATTATTATGCCCTCTTTCTCATTAATAACTCGAATTACAATAATAATATTTAAGTTATTTTAAGCATTCGGTCGCTTTAAAGTGTTTTTCTTCTTTTTACCCTTTTATAATAAATAATAAAAAGCTCAATTTATTTATTAAAATTACATGTCAAATTAATGAAACGTGAATTCTATGAAAAAAATAGATCTCCGTAGTGATACGGTAACTCTCCCATCAGAGGAAATGATGGACGCAATTCAACAAGCTAAACTTGGTGATGATGTTTATGGAGAAGACCCAACTGTAAATGAGTTGCAAGAAAAAGCAGCAAAAATGTTGGGTAAAGAAGCTGCCTTACTTGTCTGCTCAGGCACAATGGGAAATATCTGTGGGGTTGTTGGCCAAACAAACAAAGGCGATGAGGTAATTTTAGAGGAAAATGCTCATATAGTTCTCCATGAAGTTGCATCAGCAGCTGTTATAGGTGGAGTACAAATTCGAACTTTAACTGGTGAAAATGGTTATTTGATTACACCAGATATGTTAGATAAAGCAGTAAGAGGTTTTGATGTTCATTATCCTATAAGTAAACTAGTGTGTATTGAGAACACTCACAACATGGCAGGAGGTAAATATTGGACTCCCAAGCAAGTTAATGCTTTAACAAATACTGCTAAAAAACATAATCTCAAAGTTCATGTTGATGGTGCGCGCATTTTTAATGCTGCAATTGCCCAACAGATTTCTACTTCTGAATTATTAAAAAACACTGATTCAGTGATGTTTTGTTTAAGCAAGGGATTGGCATGTCCTATAGGTTCTATTATTGCTGGTTCATCTGAATTTATTGAAAGTGCATTACGTGTTCGTAAAATGCTTGGTGGTGGCATGAGGCAAGCAGGAATAATTGCTGCCCCAGGAATAGTAGCTTTGGATTCAATGATAGATAGGCTTGCTGAAGATCATGAAAATGCTAAAAGACTCAAACTCGGCTTGTCAGATATTCCAGGAATTAAAACTCAAGATTGCCAAACAAATATGTTATTTATTGATATAACAGGTTTGAATATTGGTGGAATCAAATTTAAAAATGAATTAGCAAAACATAATATTATTGTTAGTAGTCGATGGGATACAACATTTAGATTAGTAACTCATTATGGTATCGAAAAAGAAGATATTGATTTTGTAATTGAAACTATACATACATTATTTGGAAAATGACTAAAACTAGTTTCTACATTACAAATATATTAACTAAAGGTTAATTTCAAATAGAAAATTAATAAACCATTGAATTATTAATTCATAAAAAATTACTTCAATCCTCTCTGTAATGATCAAATTTTACAGAAGATCAACTATGTGAAAATAATATTTCACACCAAAAAAATATCACCGATGGATAGTCAATGTCAAAAGTATTTGTTACTGGAGCAACAGGCCAAGTTGGTAGCCATGTTGTAAAATATATTATTTCAGAAAAGAAGTTAGGAATTGAAACACCAAAGGATGTTCTATGTCTTGTAAGGAATCCGGATATAGCTTCTGAGTTACAAGAATTAGGAGTGACTTTTGTTAAAGGTGATTTACAAGATAGCGATATAATTGTACAAACTATGAAGAACGGTGTAGATTATGTTTTTCATATTGCAGCTAATTGCTTGTTAAATCAAACCTACGAACAAATGTATGTTCCCAATGTTTTAGGCACTAGGATTATTTTGGATGCTTTTGTGAAATCACAAGCAAAAGTACTGGTGTACACAAGTTCAATAGCTGTTTATTCAGGTTTTCTTGGTAAAGAGAGTGAATACCTAATTGATGAACAATGTGAATTTGGTCCTTTGGAAGGTGAACCTTATCCAGTAACAAAACGTATATCTGAAAATATTATACAGGAATATACTCGAGATTATCCAGAGAAAAAATTCATAATTACCAGGTTAGGGGCGATTATTGGCGCTGGCGATAAGCAGTTTATACCAACATTAGTTGATATTATGTCATATACCTTTATTCCAAAAATGGTTAACAGAGGTAAGGATTTAGTATCAATAACATCTCCATATGATGTTGCAAGAGCTCAAGTGTTTCTAGCAATTTTAGAAAAAGACATTTCGGGTGAAGCATACAATGTTGCTAATGAATCTATCTCCTATCGTGGGATGGTGAATACTATAGCTGAGTATTATTCAAGAAGATATCCAAAATTATCTATTAAATATTGGTTTTTTAAAATAATGAGACCTTTTCTAATGTTTCTTGAAAAAATCTTTCCAAATGTAAAATTAATCAAAATGGCACTTTCACCTGTAGCAATGGATTACATTGGTAAAAGTTACCATTATAAATCAGATAAAATTAAGGAACTTGGTTTTGAATTTACCATTACTCCAAAAGAAACTATAATCGCTTGTTTAGAACATATGGATCCTGAGAAAAAAAGATTGAAACCAAGCAAGTATTTATTCAAAAGGAGAGCTCATGCCAAAGCTAAAAGAGGAGTAAAATCTAATAATTAACTATTAGAATTTCCTTGAAGTGAGTTGTTTATGCAAAATAATAAAATCAAATGCATAAGTTTTGATTTTGATAATACTTTAGCTTATGTATCACCAAAGACCCATATTTTAATACCAAGACTTCTTCGAATGAAAGGTTATATGATTTCTACAGAGGAATTTAAAGAGAGTTGTATTACCATTAGAAATAATATGCCTGATCATCTAGCTAAAAAAGTTATTCGTTTTGGTTCATTGCCTTTAGAAGAACGCCAACAATTTATCAAGGATTATAATTACTATCGCATTGATAATTTGCAATTGGAAGGCGATAAGGAGGATATTGAGCGGATTAAGAAATGGTTGGTAAATCAATTAAACATAAGACAAAGAAAGGTTTTGTATAATGATGTTAAAGATGTGATTACCGAGCTGAAAAATCGTCATTTGAAGTTATATGTAATTTCAGGGAATCATTCAGATGGGATAATAGAGTTGTTAGCAAATGATAACTTACTAATATATTTTGATGATATTATTTCCGTTGATAAATTTAGCATAAAAAAAATAGATAATTATCAAGTATTACTAGAGAAATCAAAACTTAGACCTGATGAAATAATTCATATTGGTGATGACCCACATACAGATGGTATTGCCCCTCAAAAGCATGGGATTAAATCAATCATAATAAAACGAAGAGGAGCTTTAAGAAGCGCCTTAATATCTTCTGACATTTATCCAACAATCACAAAATTAACTGGTATCTTTCACTATATCTGATAGACAATAAAAATATTGGCTTTCAAGGTCTAATTTTATTAAGATGTAAACCAAGTTTCTCATCATCTAAACCAATAGCCATACCAATTAATTGTGTTAAATAATACACCGGGAATTTGATTTTATGTTTTTTAATTTGTGAAATGACGGATTGCTTAGCCTCGTATTGATTTTGGCAAAATGGGCAGATAGTGGTTAGCCCCTCATATTCAAGGTCCATGAGTTCGATTAGTTTATCGCCAGCTAATTTGAATGGTAAATCTTTATCTGAAATAATTCCTCCCGCACCACAACATTCATGCAAGGAAGGATACTCTGATGTTTCTATTCCGATTAATCTCATTATGGCCATCATTTTTTCGAGTCGAGGGCTTCCTCCCAACTCTTCTTCTCCTCGCTCCTCTTCTCCATGACAACCTAGATGCGTAGCAATCTTCTTGTTTTCAAACGGTTTAACGATTTTCTCTTTTATTTTATCTTTAAACTCATATAGCACATCAACAATATGTACAATTTTATATTTACCAGTGAATTTCAATCCTTCATTTTTGAGTTCTTTATTTATTTTATTTCTAAGATTTTTATCTTCGATTAATTCTTGTTTTGCTTCCCTAAAAGATAGATAACAGCCGTTACATACTGTAACAATGTTTTTCTTTTGTTTTTCAGCTAATGCAATGTTTCTTGCTGCAAGATAAAGCCAAGCTGTTTTGTCAATTGAAATAAATGGAAAACCACAACAATTATACTCTACTTGAACTTCTAGGGGTATTTCTAAGGCTTCAATTAATGCTCTTGTCGATAATTCATAAGCATATTCTGAAGTTGGCACTTTACATCCTAAATTTAAAAACGCTGGTTCCATCATTATTTCTCCTTGTTTTCGTCACTACATTCAGTTTCGAAAAATCCCAAATTTGTTAAAGCTTGGGTAATAGCTTTAGTATTGAGTTTTGGTATTGGTGGTAAACCTAATTCCTCTCGAGAGTACTCATCAAAATCTTCTGTAATTATTATTTCTTCCTTTGAAGATAGTCCTGTATCTTTTACTAATCGAGATAAAACTGCAAAACCTTTTGGTACGTGT
>JAEORJ010000205.1 GCA_016840945.1 Candidatus Gerdarchaeota archaeon | reverse complement strand
TGGCTTCTATTAATCGTTCAGTGAGCTTTGATGATATAATTTATTATCAAGTTATTGAATATATGAAAGTTAAAGGAATCAAAAATTTTAGTGCTTGTATCGATCACCTGATCCAACTCTCATTTAATCATATAACTGAAATTGAGAAATGGAAAAAAATAGCTGAAACTTATAAAAAAGAACTCTGGAAAGTTCAACAGACTGATTAATAGTATTATTTCTTTTTTTTTCTTTATATATATATATACGACTTTTTAATACTATTATTATTATTATTTTAAGGAAATATTTTTAATAAAAACTAAAAAGTAATAGGTTACACTGTAACCTTTATAAATAAGGAGCTAAAGCATCACATTTTTTAGCATTTGGATCATCCTTTAGTCTTGATTTCCCAAGTAATAAACGTGCTGCATCTGCTACAGCTATTACACCTCTTATTGTTATATCTCCAATAATTGGTACAGCTTTAAGTATATTAATTTGCGCTGTAATAACTGTACAAGTAACTTGGCCAATAAGATTATCAATTAATTTATCTTTTGCTCCTTTACCTTCTGCATTATGGCCAGAACCTAAATTTTTAATCATTCCAGATAATTTAGCCTTTTCTCGAGTTTTAAGATCTTTTAATTCCATTTTATTTACCTACCTGTCGGATTGCTCCAGTTAATTTAGCCTTGTAATATTGACTTCCTGGTGTAGCTTCACCAAGTTGATCTTTACTAACTTGGTTAATTTCTTGAATTTCAGTATCAAGACTAAAAACAGGAGCAGTTTCATCAATTATTTTACCTCCAACCATAACAGATAATGTTCCGTTTCCATCACCTCGAGTGATTGTTTTCAACTTTCGACCAACAATCAAAGTATCGTATTGATCGTCAGTACTCATTGAATTTACTCCAGCAACTTGCATTGTTACAACATTATTTAATTCTGATTTTATGATTTCACCTGCTGTTAATGCAAGTTCGCCTATTTCTTGGTTGTCAGCATAAAAAACGATTTTTACAATTTCTGCAGACAAATTTGAGATTTCAATATAAGTCATTTTAAATGGAAAATCAGTTTTTATCTCATCCTTTTGTTCTGCATTAGTATAATCTATGTTTAAACTAAATTCTATATCAAGAGTCAAAAAAAAAAAACTCCAAGAATTAAGCATCTAATATCTGGAAACGTCTTCCAGATTGCCTCATAGATTTTTCCTCATTTGTTAATTTGCGTTTTGTAAACCAAACTCTAATATTAACTCTTTCAAAGTCTGCAAAATTTGCAGCAGTTATTGCATTAGTCGCTAATGCAATCGTATTAGATTGATTAACAAAGTCAATAAATAAAGGCGTTGCTAGGTCCAGTGGAATTGGTGGAAAATACAAAGCATTTACAATTGTGTCTGCTTCTCTTTGCGATCCTTCTACAGCGGCAGCTGCAGTTAAATTTTGTCTAACTCTTCCAAAAAATATGTTTCCTGCAAATTTGGATTTAATAGCTTCGTCTTCTGAGTCTGCTCCGTTACCTCTAAATGTTGCTGTAAATTCTTTTTTTAACATTGAGAGAAAAACCAATAAGCTTTGATTAGAAAGCGATGTTGCAAAACCATCTGTAGCCTGATAAATAAATTCCAAAGCGTAGACAACAATCGTTTCTTCTGCTAAATTAACTGTAGCAGGATAAGGTAAAGCAAAATTAATAACATCATTAGTTCCTGTTACCAAACTTGCAGTGAATCCGATGTCTTCATTGCTTAAAGTATAAAAATCAATATTGGATGGCCAATATTTCTGTAGCAATTCGGGGAAACCGTACTTTTGCTGGAATCCTATTATAGCCAATAAGACTATAAAACTTATAAATAATCCTTCTAAGATCATTTCTTTTCAATTCTCCTGTTTCTAAGAATCTTTTTTAGCAAAGCTTCTTTCTCATAAGGTTTCAAGTCTTCAGATGTTTCTATCTGATAGATTTCACCTCCAAGAAAACCTGCTGCTTCAGATTTCTTAGTTGTAGTTTTTTTCTGTGGTTTTTTCTTGTTTCCGTCAAGTTCTTTTAATGTCTTACTCATTTAAAACACCTTAGATATAAGCCATTTAGCAAATTCTAGGATCATTGGACTTGAAATGGATATCCAAATCATAAAATAATCTCTGGCTCTAAAATTAATTTCTAAACCATTAGTCTTATCATATTTAATCCAAGAGATACTAGATTTTGCCAGTTCTTTGAGTGCATTTTCAGCCATTTAATGCACCTCCAGGTAACTAGATACATTTCCATTTTATAAACTCGTGTAAATCTAAGAGGTTACATTGTAACCTCGCAAAATATCAATAGGAAAAGGTTAAATATACATTGTAACCTATATATTTGGAGGTGATTATTTCAATGTCAAATATATTAGAGCAAAAAATTATACGATTAGAACCATATTTGTACTGGAATAATCCTAAAACAGAAAAAAAAGTAAGTATAGGAAAATATAATGAAATTGTCGAGCTTATGAAAATAAGAACCAGGAAAAGAAATAGGGATTTCGGAGCTTTAAGGGATATATTATTGATATTAGGAAGAGAAAATTTTGTTGATTTCATAAAGAGTTATGATGCAAAGACAATAATTGCAGAACTTAAAAGAATAGGGAGGATTCTTGATGAGTTTTATACAAGAAGTTAGAATTATATGTTTCAAATGTTTTTATCAAAATAGATTTCAAATAAGATCAAATGAAATGAATGATATGAAAACTTGTATTAGGAGATGTTCTAATTGCCTGAAACCAATATTCGAATCTCAAATAATCGAAACAAATGTTCAATCTGCAGAAATTTAGATTGTAAAGGTCATCCTGAAATAAATTTTTCTATGGATGAATTTTATAAATCAAATATGATCCAAGAAAAAAATGATAGAATATTTTTTGGAGTATCCGTTAAATTAAATGAGAATAATCTTAATT
>JAEORJ010000204.1 GCA_016840945.1 Candidatus Gerdarchaeota archaeon | reverse complement strand
CCAATATCGAGCATGTTTCCGGTGCCTGCCAGTTGTTCAGATCGGCCTGTTTCAAAGATATCGGCGGCTATATACCGATAGAGGGCGGCGGTATCGACTGGGTAGCGGTGACGACTGCCCGTATGAAAGGCTGGAGAGTACTACCAGGAGGATTTTCACCTAATCTTCCAGATA
Source organism: Candidatus Gerdarchaeota archaeon (assembly GCA_016840945.1). The sequence continues at coordinate 11,900 of JAEORJ010000204.1, read as the reverse complement.
ATTCTTGCCCTACATGTTTAGGTATGGGTACTCTACTTAAGGCAGAGCCATATCTAATTATAGTTGATAAAAAGAAAAGTATCCCAAAAGGAGCTTTAACTTGGTATCCTAAATATTGGATGTATAGCTTAAGTCAACACCTGAATTTTAATCTTGATGCTCCATTTGGAGAACTTCCAGAGGATGTTCAACATCAAATTTTATTTGGCACTCAAGAGAAATTCATACTTTTAGAACCTCCTGACTGGCCAAACAAGTACCGCCACCGAGATGTTGGTAAAGAAGTGAAATATTTGGGTATAGTGAATTATCTTGATAGATATTATCGAAATGATCGCAAGAAAGGTGAACGATACGAGTGGTATCGGAAGTTCATGGCTGAACATACCTGCCCTGATTGTTTGGGACAAAAACTCATAAAACAAAGACTCTTAGTGACAGTTAATGAACGTAATATTCATGAACTAGGTGAATTTTTCATCGACAAACTAACTGCTTTCATTGATTCTATTAAATTATCTATAGAAAATGAGAGAGCTGGTAATCAAGTAATTTTTGAACTGAGGAAGAGACTAAATCTTCTCGCCGATATTGGACTCTATTACTTGCGCCTTAATAGGCAAGCTCGAACCTTGTCTGCTGGCGAAGCACAAAGAATCAAACTTTCAACCCAACTTGGCTCTGAGCTTATGGGTATGCTTTATGTTTTAGATGAACCTAGCATTGGTTTACATGTTAGAGATAGCAATAGGATTATTGATATACTCAAGAGATTACGAGATACTGGTAACACCGTTCTAGTAATAGAACATGACCTAGAAACGATTTCTAATGCAGACCATATCATTGAACTTGGTCCTGGGCCTGGTGTTCATGGTGGTACAGTCGTTGCTGAAGGCTCATTTGAAGAAGTCTTAAAGAATCCGAACTTTTTAACTGGACATTATATTACTGGTAAAAAGAAAATACCTTATCTTGGTAAGGCAAGAGAACCAAATGGTAAAACTCTAAAGATTATTGGCGCTCGAGAGAATAATCTCAAGAATATCGATGTTGAATTTCCTTTAGGAGTCTTTATCTGTATTACTGGTGTTTCCGGTAGTGGGAAGAGCACTCTTATCGAAGACATACTTGGTAATAGGCTAATTCATGATATGCGTGATGCTCGAGTATTACCAGGGAAGCATGATGACATCAAAGGTGTAGAGAATATTGTCGATGTAAGAATAGTCGATCAATCGCCAATTGGTAGGCATTCACGTTCTATTCCTGCAACTTATGTTGGCATTTATGATAAAATTAGAAAGATTTTCTCTGAAACAGCTGAAGCTAAACGACGAGGATATACCTATGGACGATTCAGTTATAACAACTATGAAGGTAGATGTTCAGAATGTAACGGTGAAGGATTTGTCCGCATAGAATTACAATATATGCCAAATATCCAAACGTTATGCCCTGTATGTAAAGGTGCTAGATATAACGATGAAGTTCTTGAGATACTATATAATGGAAAGAATCTAGGCGATGTTCTAAATATGACCATTGAAGAAGCAAATCAATTCTTCAGGGACGACCGTTTGATTCGTCATAAAACTAAAACTCTGATGGATTTAGGGTTAGGTTATCTAAAATTGGGTCAACCAGCTCCTTCACTCTCCGGTGGTGAAAGTCAACGTATAAAACTTGCTAAAGAGTTAGGAAAGTTGAAGCGACTCAAAGATAACTTATACATTATGGATGAACCTACAGTTGGCCTCCATATGGAAGATATTCAAAAACTTCTCAAAACGATTCATAGATTAGTTGATGCTGGTAACACAGTTATTGTTATTGAACATCACTTGGATGTCATTAAATCTGCAGATTATATCATCGATCTTGGTCCTGAAGGTGGCGCAGAAGGTGGTGAGATTATCGCTCAAGGATCTTTGACTGATATTATTAATTGCAAGAAATCCTATACCGGGAAATTTCTTCAAAAAGTAGTCAATAACTAAGGAGGAATTTCATGTTGAATATTATTACAGGATTTCTCAGAGGGTGGTGTTAATGGAAGATCCACACGTTAGGCAGCAATATGATGCTGCCTTAGCTTCATTCGTTGAAAGAGCTAAAAAAGATAAAAAAGTCCTTGCTTTGATACTCTATGGTAGTCTTGCTTATGATGAGATTCATGAAGGTTCAAATATTAATGTCTACGTAATCACTGCTGAAGGTCAACATAGATGGACAAGATTGATTGAGAATGGTATACCTATTGATATTGCTATCTACAACGAAAACGAGTTCAAACGAAGAGTTCAAGGTAGATCTGCTAGTATTTACTATCATCAATTTTTAGCTTATAGTAAGCTAGTCTTTTCTCGAGATGAGACATTCACTAAATTCTACAACAACATTGATCGTAAACTAGGAACACAAGACAAAGGAGCTATACAAATATTATATCACTTTGCTACTTTGTACGATTTAGAAAAAGCTGAGAAATTTCTCTTCATTAAAAAAGACCTTGTTCATAGTTTCTACTACCTTATGCATGCAATTAGCGAATTTGGTTATTTCATTTGCTATAAGAACTCCACATATCCACCTCGAGAAGTGCTACTAAAGATTAATGAATTTGAACCTGAGCTTTATCAAGCAACCTATCTCAATTTATTACAAAATCAGATAACACATGAATTACTTGAAACAACTATCAAACGAATATATGATTACATGGCTAAAACAGATCTAGAAACCTTCAAACCTGTTTTAGATTTTATCTCCAACAACGAAGGAATAGCTACTCAAACAGAGCTTAATGATTATTTTTCACCTAAAGGTATACGCGCAGTTGATATGAAGTATCTTCAAAGAAGGAGGATAGTTCGTCATACAGTTTCACCTGTTCACCTAACAAAGAAGGGTTTGGTAGAATACAATGAAGGATTATTCCATTTTGACTATGCTACATTTGATCCAGAACAAATAGTGCCTATACATATAGGTCCATATAATGTTGATAGATCGATTGTTCAAAGAGATTATCAGAAAGCTCTCGATGATTTAGTTAGTAAAGCAAAAAAGGATGATTATGTCCTATCATTCATCCTTGGTGGTAGTCTTTCTTATGACACTGTTTGGGAAAAATCAGACATCGATGCTCTTATAGTAACAAATGACGAAGTTCATCGTAACTTTCGATTACTATTGGAAAATGATGTTTACTACGATTGCAATATATTTACTCGAGATCAAGTTAGAAAATGGTCTCAAAGAGTAAAAGATGGCAGTCTTTCTCATTCATGGTTCTACAAGAGTACACTAGTTTTTACACGAGATGAATCAATAAAAGATCTTTATGAAGATGTACAAAATGTTGGTTCAGCGGATATTGAGGATTATGTATTCTTGAATTATCAATTCTCTCGAGATTTACTCAAAAAAGCTGAGAAAGCATTATATGTTAAAGAAGACCCTTTCTTTAGTTTCTACTTTGTTATGGCTGCAATACGACGATTAGCAATTATGGAAGTAGTTCTCAATAAAACTATACCAATGAGAGAGGTAATTCTACAAGCAATAGAATTCAATCCCGAATTTTTCGATGGTGTTTACAAAAGACTAGCACTTAGTCCAAATAAGAACAAAGAAACTGTCGAAGGTGCTATACAAGAAATCTCAAAATATCTTGATGAACGGATAGAGATCATCGCTAGACCTTTGATAAGATTTCTTAATAAAAACCACGAGGAAACGCATTATACTTTGAAAACTAAATTTAGCGATATACAATTACCAATAAATCTCACTGATTTTGTTAAGAAAGGATTAATCATTCAATCAGCAGCACCCTTTAGATTTACAAACTATAGTTCAGAAGAAATGATGCAACCAGCATATATTAGTCCTTATCAAAACGTTGATGATATAATGATGGATTTTAATTAAATCCATCCAATATTTTTTTTTAATTAATTGATTATTTGCAAAACAAAGTATTTTAAAGTTATATTTTTTTAATTTCATCAATTAATCTAGAATCACCATATGACATTTAGGACGATATGAACCTTTATTCTATCAACATACTGCATCGCTAATAATTTTTTAGCAAAATGTTTTTCTTTTTTAAAGTTGATTAATAATTTGGGAGGGTAATTTTTTGTCTGAATTACCAGATAGCATGCAGCAAGAAATCATTTCATTGGTAAAACAACACCAAAGACCAACTCTAAAATGGGTTTCAGCAGTTACTAAAGTTTCTATGGATGATTTAATATTAAATGCTCCATTTTTGGGTTTAATTGTGGATGGAGATTTTTTAGTTTTTTCTGAAGATTTCAATCCAGAAGCAACAATAGAATATAAAAAAGAAGGCCAAGAAAGGGATTACATTTTTTGTCCAAATTGTAGTAAGATTTGTAATTACCCCAAAAATGGTTCAAAAGAATTCATATGTGATTTTTGTGGTGTAAATCTACAATCATTTTTTGACAGGTTTGATAAAGATAGGTTAAGTTTAGTTACATGTAATAATTGTCAAAAACAAACATTTGAGTTACAGAAATATTGTATTAATTGTGGTGGTATAGTTAAACCAATAACTAGGCAATATTACAAAACTGGGAAGGAAGCTCTAAGCGAATTTGATAAAGATCTGTTAATAATAATGTGTTTTCCTTTTATCTATTTGTTTACTCGAGGTTCTAAAAGTCCGTTATTCAGATATGTTCCCTTCAAACAGCAAAATAAAACTATATGGGTTTTCCTCATTGGTTCACTAATAGTATCATTTCTCTCATTGTTTTTAATGATGTATGTCTTTTTTGCTTCATGGGATAATTCATCATTAGGTTTAGAAATATTGACTTGGATTACTTTTATACTTGTACCATTATCATTTGTTACAATGATTGTTTCATATGTGATTTTAATTATTCATATTAGAAATAAGATAAAAGGAAATTAATCTTGATTGAAGGAATAATCTATAAACAATCATTAGTTTATTCTGTAATAGCACTCAAATGAGGTGTTAATATGGTTTCAATTATAGAGCTTTATAACTTATCTGAGAATGAATGGTTGAGTTACCTTAAATTATTAAAAGCATGTAATGAGGAAATCTTTCATAAATCGCTTATTGAAGGAAGTTGGTCAATAGAAAACATTCTGCGACATTTAATTGGGAGTTTAATAATGATAAACAATAATGCTTTGAACACTGAAAAAGTATCAAGTGAATTAAATTTCTTATATACAGATGATCCTAAGGATAGAATTCCTCTAGAAAAAATCGAAGAAGAATATCTTCGAATAAATACAATTGTAAAGAAAGGAATAGAAGAAATCGACGAGGAAAAAGAAAAAGAGAATATAAAATTTGGCAAAAATGAAATCCCTCGAGGTCGATATTTGATTCATATGTTGGCTCATGACCACAATCACTTTGGACAAGTAATTTGGTTACTTAGAAGACAAACAAATTGGTCTATGGAAGAGATTAGAAAGATTCTCAATGAAAATTAATGAGATAATAGATAAATCATCTCCGATATTCAATTTTTCATTTTTTTAATTATTCAGGTGATTGCATAGCCATTGAGAAATGTGATTGATTAAATTTCCACTCATTACCATCTTTAATCAGCACTGCTGTAAATCTTCCGGGAATAGACATTGTTTGCTCGCCAACTTTTGTTTCAAACCTTATATCAGAAGCCAACCAAGCTATTGATTCTGAGCTTTTTATTTTTAACCAATCATAATGAACTGTCATTTTATCTGGATAAGACCAATCTTTCAATACTGATTTCTTATAATCGCTAATCGATGTCCATTTTTCACCTGCTTGAGAACCAAAAATTACTAAATCGCTTTCTTTCGTAAAAAGGCCAAGATATTTTTCAATATCCTTTTCAGCAAATGCTTCCGCCATTAAATCTAATACTTTTCTGATTTCTTTTTCGTTTAAAGCTTTTTTATCCAAATTTATAACACATCCTATGTTGTAATATATATATTTAGAAAGAAATCAATCGCGTAAAGGAACTTCATATTTCTGCAATGATTTTGGAACACCATTATTCTTATCAACCATTGAAAATTCTGTTGCGATTGCACCAGCAAGTAATTCTCGATATTCTTTTGAAATATTTAACTGGAAAAATCTCCCATTAGGAATTTGAGCAGCTACATTTTGGAATGTGCCATCAGGATGGAACTTATCCTTTGGTCCATGGAAAATAAATACTTCTTGCTTTATTTTTTGGAAATCATTTGTTAAATCGTAGTTTATATTCTGTAAACTAAATTTACGCCATTTCCAACCTACAGCTTCCTCTAAATTCTCCATATTTCGCTTTCTTTGTACTTCATTTTCCATACCTTTCATTACTGCTTTTCCAATCACAAATTTCATAGAATCTAATAAAACTGGTGGAAAAATTGGCATTAGTATTTTTACAAATAATCTATATTGAGTCCATTTAGTAAATGGATCAAAAGCTATTACAGTCGGTGGATTAAGTATATCATGTATTAAACCATATAATAAAACACCACCACAAAGGCAAGCTCCCATTAAAATGTAGTCTTTATTATTACAATCTATGTATTTAATGACATCAGCTATATCGTGAGTAATACGATCAATTGTAAAATCTACTTTTATATGTCGTTTTATTTGAGCTGATTTCTTGTCCCTAGTTTCAATATGATAATATTCTGCAATATTATGATGAGTATGATGAAATTCTCGCCAACTATATGCAGCAGTACCAAAACCTGGTAGAAAAATAATTGGTTTTTTAGCTTTCACTTCTTTCGGTTTGTGATGAAATACTCGAATGTATCCATCTTCAACTGGTACCTCAATTATTTCGCTTTGGTTTTCATCAAAAAAATTTGGTACATCTCTTTTATAATTTAACACAAAATTATCTGCTAAAGTATTTTCATTAGTATTAGCTAATAACATTACTATCATCTTTTGGAAATTGTTAGGAATAGATTAGATTTATTATAATCTGTATGATTAATTTCTTTATTATAATCCGATAAAAATTTTTGGTAGGCAGAATAAATAGAAAAAATTGAAGGTTAATAGTAATATTATATACTATTTTGAGTGAATTCTAATTTTGGCAAAATATGTTTCTTGAATTTGATGATTTTAGGGCTAATTATAAATTTACAATATCTCTGATTTGGGTTCCTCTCAAAATACTTTTGATGATAATTCTCTGCTTCATAGAAAGCATCGAGTTTGTAAACTTCGGATACTATTGGAGTTAGCCATTCCTTTTGGACCTCATTAATAACCTCGTTGATTATCTCTAATTCTTCTTCATCTGAAAATAATATTATTGATCGATATTGTGTACCAATATCATTACCTTGACGATTTAGTGTTGTTGGATTATGTATCTCAAAGAAAATTTCTAAAATAGTTTTAAGGCTTATAATTGATGGATTGTAATTAATTTTTACAACTTCTGCATGACCAGTAGTTCCTGAACAAACCTGTTCATAGGTGGGATTTTTTGTTATACCACCTGCATAACCAGAAACTACTTCTAGTCCATCAATTTGATTATAAACTGCTTCCAAACACCAGAAGCAACCACCACCTAAAACAATTGATTTGATGTTTTTATTATCATTAATTTTAATCAACCACAATAATAACTATGATTTGATGAATTTTAAAGACAATTAATTATTTTCTTTTGAAATTCCATATCAACACCTTTGAAAGTAAAATGAGATAATATATTTGATTAAAAAAGATAATTCCTATACCAATGAATTATTTTCAAATAAATAACTTTTAAAGAACACAATAAGATTATTTCCTTTATGAGCGAAAAAATATACCCACCAATAACAGAAAAAAAACCCCATAAATGGGAGCTTTTCGGAAAAGAATTTGTTGATAATTATTTCTGGTTACGCGATAAAGAAAATCCTGAAGTAATTGATTATTTGATAGCTGAAAATAAATATACTGAAACTAAAACAAAACACCTAGAACCTTTTATTGAAGAACTCTTTAATGAAATGAAAAAAAGGATCAAAGAGGATGATGAAAGCGTTCCTTACAAACTCAAAGATTACTATTATTACTACAAAACCGAAAAGGGTAAGGAATATCGAATTTATTTTAGAAAATACAAGAGTCTTGATGCAAAAGAAGAATTAATTCTTGATGTTAACGAGTTAGCAAAAGATTTTGATTATTATTACATTGATTCATTTAAAATAAGTCCCAATCAAAAATTATTAGCTATTTCTGTAGACCAAACTGGTTATGAAGAATTCATTATCAAAGTAAAAAACCTTGAAACAGGTGAAATTCACGATACTGGTGTGAAAAACATTGGTTGGAATTTTGAATGGGCTGATGATAAAGTAATTTACTATTTACTACGAGATGAAGCTCAAAGACCTTATGCTGTAAAAAGACATATTTTAGGCACTCTAATTGAAAAGGATGAATTAATCTTTGAAGAAAAAGATAACAAAAGAAGATTGGGAATTTGGAAATGTAAAGATGGTAAATATCTATTCTTTATCACAGAATCAACTACCAGCTCTGAAATATGGTTCCTAGATTTAACAAATCCCCTTGGTGAATTTAGAGTATTCCATCCTCGAGAAAATGATCATGAATACACTATCGCCCATAAGGATGGTTATTTCTATATTATAACAAATACAGGTGGTGCTACCAATTTCAAATTTATGCGCACTCCAATTGATAAGCTTGAGAAAGCAAATTGGGAAGAGCTATTACCTCATAATCCCGAGGTTAAACTTGACTTGGTTGATTCATATAAGGATTATTTAGTTATCTCTAAACGTCAGTCTGGTTTACGAACGATTGGTATTTTCTACAAGAGAGGTGATAAAAGAAATCATGACATTTCACTTCCTGAACCAATCTATGGCGTATGGTTTGGTGATAATTTAGAATATGATACTAATGTTCTACGAATAAGATATAGCTCCCTTGTTACCCCAATGTCTGTTTTTGATTATCATACAGATAAGAAGAAGCTAGAATTAATGAAAGAAGATGAAATTAAAAATTATAATAAAAATGACTATACAACCTATAGAAGATATGTCACAGCAAGTGATGGAGTTCAAGTACCAATTTCAATTGTTCATAAAAAAGACCTTAAAACCCCAGCACCTACTATGCTTTTTGGTTATGGTGCTTATGGTTATTCTATAGAGACAACATTTTCATCAAATATTATTAGTCTAATAGAACGTGGAATGATATATGTCATAGCTCATATACGTGGTGGGGGAGAACTTGGAAGAAAATGGTATGAGGATGGTAAGCTCTTAAATAAAAAGAATACCTTCACAGACTACATTGATTGCGCTCAATATCTAGTAGATCAAAAAATAACAACTAAAGAGCAATTAGTTGCACATGGAGCTAGTGCTGGTGGATTATTAATGGGCGCAATAACAAATATGCGTCCTGATCTCTTTAAACTAGTAATTGCGAGAGTCCCCTTTGTAGATGTAATAAATACAATGCTTGATGAAAGTATACCATTGACCTCTGAAGAATGGGAAGAATGGGGTGATCCGCATAAAAAAGAAGCTTTTGAGTACATGCTCTCCTATTCACCTTATGATAATGTTGAAGCTAAGGATTATCCTAATATGCTTGTGACAACAGGACTAAACGATCCTCGAGTAGCTTACTGGGAACCAGCAAAATTTGTTGCAAAATTACGCAAAATGAAAACTGACCACAATGAATTGTTAATTAAAATAAACATGGGTGCTGGTCACAGTGGCGCATCAGGTCGCTATGAGTATATGAGAGAATATGCTTTCATCTATGGTTATGCACTAGAAAAAGTTGGTTTAGTAAAGAGATGAGAAAGCATATTAATTGCTTTCTATTTTTTATTTTAGTTCTTTATTTAGTTTATCCATTTTAATAAAAAAAGAATGATGAATTTCTGCGGGTCAATCCCTCCTAAGTATGAAATCCGATTCACTATATATCCATAATTTGTATCTATCACCTAGGATTTGTGCAACGATTAGATAATCATTTATAGAAATTAAGTTTTTCTCTTCAATCTGAAATACTACCCCAAATTCCATCAATGCACTCATCATTTCTTTTTCAGCATCCAATCCATATTTGCCTTGGAAATGTTTGATTAAACGTTCCTGATGGTTTTTCACATTATCAGCAGCCTCTGGTCCAGTAAAATTTGTTAAGAGAATAGAACACCCACGTAATAATCGATCAAGATCTACTTGATGTGTGACTTTATAATGTCTAACAAAAATGAATGGTAAACTTTCTTCCTTATTTAATGACTCGATAAAAAAGGTTTCAGGTAATTTTTCGTCGTTGTATAATAGGTAAGTTGAACCCGGTTCAAAAACCCATTTTAAACCAAGAGAAATAGCGATAATATCAGTACCTGCTTTTTCAAGATATTTTTTACCTTTATTATATTTAATAGCTTTCATGGTACATTACGGATTAGTTTATTGTTCATTTAAAATTTACCTAATTAATGTTTTTAATCAATGTTTAGACAATCTATATCCTCATCATTTAAAATTAATTCTTTATACAGATTATAAGCCATACGATTTTTCGTTTGATAAGTCCAAATAGCATCAGCAGGACATAAATTCACACAACCGTTACAACCCACACAATAGATTTCAGCAAATTTTGGCTGATTCTTTTTATTTAACCTAATAGAATTACTAGGACAGATTTTAGTTGCACATAAACCACAACTTGTACATTTCTTCTTATCAACTCGTTTAATACCCACAGTACATAGCATTTCCCAACCCCATGTTAGAAAAGCTGCCCAAATCACAAGATGTGGTTTAACTTTGGGGATCCACTCAATAGTTTGCTTTAATAAATCAGTATGATATCTTTTCACTAAAATTTTGCCAAATTCTATTGCTTGTTCTTTCTGTTCATTTGTGATTTCTTTCAGTTTTTTATTAGAATTAATTTTTGGTTTCCAAGCACGAATATTAACTGTAACTCCTACCTTAATATATCCTAAACAAATGCCAGCTGTTTTTTGAACAGCATGATAAAGATTCCAAAGAGTATTACCTGCCATGGTATTATAAGTCGCAAAAACAAAAAATGGTTTTTGATGTAAATCCATTTTACGAAGTATTCTTGTCATGAGTCGTGGGGCTCGAAAAGAATAAGCTGGGGCACCTATTCCAATAAGATCATACGATTGAAGATCAACTTTCTTCCCCTTTTTTACTCTCATAAATTCAAACTTGCTTTCTTCAACCTCATTTATTCCTTTAGCTATTTCACAAGCATATCTAGGAGTAATACCAGTACTAGAAAAATAAACGAAAGCACACTTCATAGATTCTTTCTTGTAAATATAGAAAACATAAGACTTTTGGTTGATTTATTATTTCAGCCTTTCAATTTTATATTATACATTAGTTTTCCAACTTCCCCTGTTGGCTCGAAAATAAATGCAATATTATCGATGTTAATTTCCATATATAATGGTTCAAATGCTAACCACTCTATTACTTTACCAATATTATTCTTCTTTAAATCTCCATAAGCAAGCGAAATATGTGGTACCCAATGTTCAGGAAAATAATATTGTAATGGTTTGATTGCTAAAGATGATAATTGTGTAGTGATTTTTTTATGAATAGCAATTAATTGTTCTGTTTTTACAACTCCAATAAATAATACAGGAGATTCACCAGTAAAAATACCAAGCCCTGCAGTTGAAATTTTAAATGGAGGTATTTCATAAGCTAATTTATCTAATTCATTTTCTAATCTATCCCATTTATAATCTTCAGCCACTTGCCATGAAAAATGTGGAAAAGGGGTTACAGATATCCCT
>JAEORJ010000203.1 GCA_016840945.1 Candidatus Gerdarchaeota archaeon | reverse complement strand
CGTTGTTTATCCAATTTTTATTTAGAATTTCTTTCCAATATCGTTTTCCTAATATATCATCTACTGCTGTTATTGACCAAGTGGTAGGTACTAACCGCCGTTGCTTCTTAACTCCAAAAAGTCCTGCAGAAAGCAATCGAGTAATTTGTCTCTGTGGTATTTCATCATCATAGAGTTTGAACACTCCTCCAATAGCTTTCAAATCAATATCGCTAACCACTTTATCAACGGATCTAGGGATATTTGGATTTTCAGTTAAAGTAGCCTTTTTTATTTCGCCCGAAGGTCCACTTGGAGCAACTCGAGGTGAAAAATCAATATCTAATCGAGGTCGTTTAATAAACGACATTTCTGTATCAACAGGTTCACTTGCCATAACAAGCTCTTGAGTGGTTTGCAGTAAGGTATCGGGTTCTTTGGCTTTTTTAACATTGATGGCTTTTTTACCTCTCACAAGAGAGGTTCGATAGCCAATTATATCGTTAATCGTTTCATGGATCCATAGATCTTCAGCATCATAAATAGTGGTGTCTCTATCACTCACTGGGGGAACCAAAGGACCAATGGCAACCTTTGGGTAACCAAACTCTCCTACAAAGAAACCTGGGGGAGAAGCGCCAAAGAAAGCTGTTTTAGAGAAGGTTTTTTGAATTTCAGCGATGGATTTTGCTTTAGCTAAAATAGGACATAATGTTTTTCCACATAGTTTTCTAAATCCTTTGCATCTTTGGCAAAGGTTGCGATCAATCTCGGAAGGAGAGGTAGAAACATTAATGCCACCACTCAACTGAAAATCACTTCTAAGTAATACTAATGCAATTAATCACTAAAATCATTCTCTTCGTCATCTTCTTCCAATGACCCTAGTTTACCAGTACTTTCTTCTTCTTTATATTCATTGACAATTTCGGAAAATTCTTCTTCATAGGGTTTCTTCTTATCTTTACGGATTTTAATTATAATTGCAGCAGTAGACGTCGCTACAATAATTCCACCAAGAAAGTACATAACAATATCATAGTAAATTCCACCCCAAACATCTATGTGCCAATAGAAGGTAGTGGGAATAAGAGTAGCACCTGCATACAACACTAAATTCCAAATATCATCATATGGAGCCTTCTTTTGAAATGTTCCTGTACGGTAATTATCTCCTAGAAAATCATCAGGATTGAAAATCGGATCATACAAGTATAATAGTTGACTACTTGGTATTCGATTAATAGCTTGTTCTAAATCATTGCTGTTTTCCCACTCTGTTAAACCATCTGAATCAATTATAAAAATTAAAAAAGTAGCAGCAGTTGCTGGAGTAGCTTCCCAATCACCACTAATTAATTGTCCTTTGGTAGCATTGACAGAAACAACTTGATACTCATAGGCAGTTAGTGTAATTGAATTATCTAGATTAATTTCACTTGAGAATTTTGAGGAATCATTAGGCTTCGCACATGATGCTGTAAAAGAACCAATGTAAATGAAAAGAATAATTGCTAGTGTTGTTTTCTTACGATAATTCAATTAGCAAACCTCATTCATAGATATACTCTCAAGGTAATTATTCACTCAAGAATTTTTCTAGCTTTATTTACTACGAGTATTTGATTTAAATTAGTCATAGCTCCTTTAGTTAATTTCTCTGAAGTTTCTTTTTTCGATTATTTAGCAATGAAATAGACATGACAATTAGAAGAGAAGAAATTGAAATCATAATCCTAAAACCAGGATTTGGCGGTGTCCAAGTTCCCGGCTCAATAATCCACAAGTAGTAGTTTGCTTTTTCAAGATTGTAATCATATTGAATAATATTTGGATTGAGCCAGATTCCAAGTGCGCTTGATACAGGATAATCAGAAATAGCATATTCTCCCTGATGCACAACAGAATTAATCTCTTCTCTATTAATAGCATAATTCATTGCTTTGCGAGTTGCTAATCCAATAGAAATTGAAGAATTACCATCAGTAGGTATTCGACTCCCAATGGGATGTCTTACTTCTCTCATATTATACCCTAAAAAGTAAAACCCAGTATCAATTTTTGATTGAATATCAAAACTTGGGTTAGCTAAATAATCATTCTTTAAATTATAGTCGGTGGATAATTCCATGATATCAACATGACCAGCATCAAACATTTTTTTCGTTTCTTGAAAAGATGATGAACTTAAAATTCGTAGTTGATTTAGATTATGATCAAAGGTTCCAAAACGTCTTGCCCAATCTAATGATGGATTGTTGGTTAATTCTTCATTTAACCACCAACTATTTGGATTTGTTTTTAAAATTGTCTCATAATCTTTTGTATAATCATATAATTCAAATAATCCCGTACCAAAACAATGATTTCCAAAAATATCCCAAGATGGATGAGTAATATCAGGCGTTACCCCATCATGTAATTGTGACTGATTCAAATAGTGTTCTGGTAATATCAATAGATTAAGGTCTTCTAAACATGAAGCGTAAGGTTGTTTACCTTCGATAAATTTTGAACTATCGATACTAATTCTCAATGTATAATCATCTATGATTTGCATATCATCAATCCATCTCAAAAAGGTGGAAGTAATAAAATACCTCCAAATATATAATGTAAAATACAAATCTCGGGCATCGAAAAATTCATTGGTAAAAATACCTTCAAAATCAGGTGCCCATTTTATCCCTTGACGACATTTTATCTCGAGAGTAGTATTATCAGTAAAAGTATAGCTTTCAGCTAAATGTGGCCAAATAGTTCTATCAGTATCAAACCATAAAAGGGGATCTAAGCATAAAGAGGAAATAAAACGAGCACTAGATTCATATTGAAATATAGGATTAAACCAATCCCATTGTGCATCAGCAATGACTAATTCTTGAGTGGTAATTTGCTCGTTATGTGAACCATCCCAAAACATTTTTCCCCACGATTGTAAAATACCATCCTCAAAATTGTATCCTTCAAGATTGGACCAATAACCAACATAATTATTAGGAACTAAAAATGGTAATAGAGGGCAAACTTCATCCATAAGATAATTTTGCCAATTATAATAATGTTGGATGCGCTCATTAGAATTAGGGGGAACAATTAACGGTCCCTGCTGTAAATACCATTCATTTACACCAGTACTTAATTCATCATCCCAATCATAATTTGTATCATAACCAAAGAAATTAAATGAAGCATTTTCTGAATAAACTTCTGAATAATCGATGTTTGAATCTCCACCAAATATCCCTACATAGAAAAGGTCAAAATCTCGATAGGTGAAAAGATCTAAAATAAAATTATTCCATGGTAGCAATATTATATCAAGATTTATACCAATTATAGCTAATTGTTGTTTAATAAGATTCAAGTAATCAGGTCCTACTCCCTCATTATTTGTTTTTGCTACCAGAGTGAAAAGTGATTCTATTCCATTTACATTTACTGACTGTACACCAGCAGCTCCGATGATGATTACTGTCGATATCAATGTGATTACTAAAACAGAATTTAGTTTTTGCTTAAACAATTCAAAATTCACCTCAAATTAATTTGTTTTTTCTTTAAAATTAATACACTAATAATAAATATAGTAGCTATTGTCAAAAAGAATCCAAAACCATTTGTAGAGGGAGTCCAACAACCACCATATCCGGCAATACTCAAATAATGTTTAGCTTGTTCGAGATTGAAATCATAGCTAATAATGTCTGGATTTAACCATATACCTGATAGTGGTGAAATTGGTTGATTTACAATAGTATAAGGATATACATGTAATAATGAATTAATTTCAATCCGATTTATAGCATAACAGATTGCTTTTCTTATGCATAAACCGATGGTTAAACTTGAATTACCAAAAGCGAGATTGCGGTTACCAATGACATTTCTATCTTCTCTCATATTAAAACCAACAATTCCAAAATATAAACTAGGTTTGGATTGCACATTAAAATCTGTGTTAGTTTGATAATAATCAATACTTGAAAAATCAGTGATTTCCAACAAATCTATCAAGCCAGATTCAAACGGTCCCTGAGCTTCATATTCATGTTTAAAATATTTCACAATTAATTGATTTATAGTGCTATCAAAAGTTCCAAATCGATTATTCCAATCAATCACAGGATCATTTGTTAGTAAATCATTCAACCACCAACAATCTTGATTTACTTTTAGAACGGTTTCATAATAGGGCGTATAACTATCAATGGTAAAAAGTCCTGTACCAAAGCAATTGTAGGCATATTTATACCAAGAAAGATGAGTAATATCTGGCGTGATTCCATCAGCCATTTGTGTTTGATTAAGGTAATGTTCGGGTAAAATTCCAACTGATAGTAGATTTAGTGATGATAGTACAGGTTGATTTCCCGGTAAATCTTTATCACCATCAATATAAATTCTAAGGGTATAATCATCGATTATTTCCATATCTTTTAGCCATTCATAGAGATGGCTATCATTCGATACATGTGCCCAAGAATAAAGTGTAAAATAAACATCTCGAGCATCAAAATACTCATAGGTAAAGTTACCATCGGGATCAGCTGCCCATTTAATACCTTCTCGACAAACGATTTCTATAGTGGTATCATTGATAAATGTAAAGCTTTTTGCTAAATGTGGCCAATATTGAAGATTATTATCTAACCAAATCAATGGATCAAGACATGCTTTTGATATGAAAAACGAAGCCTCATCATCTTGAAATAGTGGATTAAGGTCACTCCATTGCTTATCTATTATCTTTAGTTCATCAACACTAGACTGTCCATAATGAGACCCTTCCCAGGACATTTTCCCCCATGATTGCAATAATCCCTCTGAATAGTTATATCCTTGCAAGTTGGACCAATAAGCCATATAGTTATTTGGTGCAAACATTGGTTTACAAGGGCAAATTTTGTCCATAAGATATTGTTGCCAATTCCAATAATGTTGTAAACGTTCTAGTGAGTTTTGCGGGTATTTTTTTAATCCCTCATTCAAATACCACTCATTAATTCCTGTACCTAATTCTTCGCTCCAATCTAAAGAAGTATCATACCCAAATAAACTATCATTTATAGAGCCATTTTCGCTGTAGTATAATCTATAATCTTGAATAGAGGAATATAAGTCGATATCAAGATAGAAAATATCATAGTCATAAAGATTTTTCAAATGAAAGGCAATATCAATCCATGTAAGATAATCGATATCAATGTTAATACCAATTCTTGCTAACTGTTGTTTCAATAAATTCATATAATCTAGTCTAGTTCCCCCAACAATTGTTGCTGCAGTAAGAGTAAAGAAAGGGTCCATAGCAGAAGTTTCCAAAGGTTGGACAAAAATTGAGCCACTAACAAACCCCAATACTAAAATTCCCAAAACAATAATGATTTTCTTTTCCTTCAAAAAAATTAACTCCCTAAATATTAAGCAATAAATTATTGCTGAATAAATATCAGATTTATTAATATAATATTTTTTTTTATAATTAATAGAAAAACAAGATTAATTTTCCGTTAAAAAAAGTTAGTTGTTTTTTTTTCTAAAAAAATACGGTTTTTTCATCAATTTTTTTTAATTATCTTTCAAATAGTTAAAACTTAAATAAAGAAAGAGAAGCAGGGATTGCTCCCTGCTTAGAGGTTATTTGAGGGCTATTTCTTTTTTCGTAATACCAAAATTGAAACAGATGCCGCAATTAACAATGAGGAAATTGATACCCAGAGAGTGAAACCTGGAGATGAAGGAGTCCAACTTAAGTCGAATCCAGCTTTGGTCATGTACTCTCTAGCTTTATCGAGGTCGTGGTTATAACGAATAATATTTGGATTACACCAAATACCTTGTTTTTGATAGATTGGATGATCAGTTATGGTATATTCGCCTCTGTGAATAACATCGTTGATTTCAACTCTGTTAACAGCATAACAGATGGCTTTTCTAATGCATAAACCGACTGTCATACTTGGATCACCTGGAGCAATATCACGGTTACCAATATCTTCTCTAACTTCTCTCATATTAAAGCCGAAGAAACCAAAGAAGAATACTGTATCTGATTGGATTTCAAATCGAGGATCGTCCATATATTGGTCTCTTCTTTCAGGGAAGGGAGTAACACCAACCATATCAAGTTTACCAGCTTCAAATTCTAATAAAGCAGTTTGCGCATCAGGAATGATTCTGATTCTGTAAGTGTCCAAACCATTTGCATCCCAAGCAGCATCAAATCCGAATCTGTTTACCCAGTCAAGAGCTGTATCACTGGTGATTGTTTCATCTAACCACCAACAGTCAGTTCTTAAGCTTAGAGATGTTTCAACACCTTCTGTAAAGTCGCCGATCTCAAATAGACCAGTACCGAAACAGTTGGTTGCGTATTTATTCCAGGATGGATGAGTAATGTCTGGAGTAACACCATCTGCTAATTGAGTTTGATTCAAATAGTGCTCAGGTAGAATATTACGGCTAATGGATGGTAAGAATGGTGCATAAGGATCGTCTTCTGGAGTACTTGGATCACCGTCGATATAAATATCGATGGTATATTGATCAAGAATTTCCATATTTTTAATCCATTCAAATACTTGTTGGTCATTTGAGACATGAGCCCAAGCATAAAAGGTGAAGTAAACATCTTCAGCATCAAGATATTCGTTGGTAAAGAAACCGTCAGGGTCATCAGCCCACTTGATACCTTGTCTGATGGTTACACGTAAGTGTGTATCATCTATCATGGTATAGCTTTCAGCTAAGTGAGGCCAGACGCTTAAGTCAGCATCATACCAGATCAATGGATCTAAAGCAGCATTACTAATTCTTGAGGATGAAGTATCATCTTGGAACAATGGATTAAGATCAGACCAAGCAGCATCATTAATAACAAATTCATCTGTGTTTGTTTGACCCGTATGAGTACCATCCCAGTACATTTTACCCCAGGATTGGACAATACCATTGGTGAAATTATACCCTTCTAATTCATTCCATTGAGCAACATAGTTGTATGGTGCAAAAGTTGGTAATAATGGGCATATTTTATCCATTAAGTATTGTTCCCATTCCCAGTAGTGTTGTACACGTTCTTCTGAGTCTGGTGGCATAATGAGATTACCTTCTCTCATATACCATTCGTTGATACCCGTTCCTAATTCTTCGTCATAGTCCATAGAAGTATCATAACCAAATAAGTTCAACGAACCGTTTTCATTATAGACACCAGTAAAGTCTGGGTCAGCACCTCCACCTGTTAAAGCAACATAACAGAGGTCGAAATCTCTGAATGCAACTAATTCACCTACAAAAGTAGGCCAATCTTGCACAATAACATCAACATTAATGCCAATTCTTGCTAAGTGTTGTTTTAGGAAGTTAAGATAGTCTGGTCTTACTCCTCCACCATTTGTTTTAGCTACTAATGTAAAGAAAGGATCAATAGCATCAGTTTTTACAGGTTGAACACCAAAAGTTCCTATAACAAATAGTGATAAAACCACACCGACAAGGATGGCCGATTTTACTTTATTTTTTTGCATTTCGTGTCACCTAATTTCCGGATCACTAAAATGTTCTAAATTCGTAATCAATGGGTCATTTTACCCATATATAGGTTAACCGATATTAACTTATAAGGTTTACATTCGTTCTGAATTCAAATAGAACTTAGTCTAAAGAAAATGATAAAAGCAAGCCTTTTAATTAAAATACAACATTTTAGTCATATTTTTATTGGTTATAGAGCAATAAATAACTATCAAAGGGTAAATATAGCGAAATATAAATCAGAATAATTGTTAGTCTTTAAAAGAAAAAAAGGCAATTAAACAATAGAGAATAAAAAAATCTCGCAAATCTATTCTTTGCAATATGGTTAGAACCCATTATACTATAATAATTGAGAGATTAAAATGAGCAAATCAGACACAAAAAAGTCTAGCAATAATGCTAACGAAGAACCATTAATTGATGTTAATATTAAGTCTACTGCTGAAATCCCTGTACCAACAAGATTAATTGATCAAGTTCTTGGGCAGAAAAAAGCAGTTGACCTTGTTAGAAAAGCTGCAATTCAAAGAAGAAATGTCTTATTAATTGGTGAACCTGGAACAGGTAAAAGTATGTTAGGTGCTGCAATGGCTGAGTTACTTCCAAGAGAAGATCTTGAAGATATTCTATGTGTACCTAACAGAAAAGATAGCAATACTCCTAAAATCGTCACAGTGGGTTCTGGTGAAGGTCGAAGGATTATCGATCGCTACATGGAAAAAGCAACAAAAGGCCAAAATCTTCGCATGATTATTAGCTTAATAATTCCATTAGCTATTATGTTGTATGTTATTTTTGTACCAATTAATGAAGCTGATTTTAGACCATTTTTAGTACTTATCGGTTTATTCGTTTCATTCTTTTCCTTCCTTATTATGGGTCAATTAAGAAGCCGGTCGGAGAATTTAGTGCCAAAGCTCTTAGTAGATACCAGCCAACAAACTCACGCACCATTTAATGATGCGACAGGTGCTCATGCTGGTGCATTATTAGGTGATGTCAGACATGACCCCTTCCAAAGTGGTGGTCTTGGTACTCCCGCTCATGAACGTGTAGAAGCTGGTTTAATTCACAAATCACATAAAGGTGTACTTTATTGTGATGAAATTGGTACTTTAGCTATGCGTACTCAACAACAACTCCTTACCGCTATGCAAGAAAAAGAATTCCAAATTACTGGCCAAAGTGAGCTTAGTAGTGGTGCTATGGTTCGCACTGAACCAGTGCCTTGTGATTTCATCTTAATAGCTGCCGGAAACTTGCCTACAATGGAAAATATGCACCCAGCTCTTCGTTCCAGAATTCGTGGTTATGGTTATGAAATCTATATGGATGAAGTAATGCCTGATACTCTTGAAAATCGAAATAAAATTGTTCGATTTGTTGCTCAAGAAGTATCCAAAGATGGTCGTATCCCCCACTTTTCTAAAGAAGCTGTTGAAGAAATAATCAGAGAGTTCCGTAGGCGATCAACTAAGAAAAACAGCTTAACCCTAATGTTCAGAGAAATGGGTGGATTAATACGAGCAGCAGGTGATATTGCCCGTGAATCTAATTCATCTATTACTAAAGTTGAACATGTTCTACAAGCCAAAACTCTCGCAGGATCTTTAGAACAGCAAATAGCCGAAAAATATATCGAAATACGCCGTGATTATCAAATAATCCTTAATGAAGGCGCTCTAGTTGGTAGAGTTAATGGATTAGCTGTCCTCGGCCAACGAAGTGGTATTGTAACCAATGTTGAAGCAGAAGTTACTCCTGCACTAAGTAACCAAGAAGGTAAAATCATTGCTACAGGAAAATTAGGTGAAATAGCTCAAGAATCAGTCTTAAACGTCAGTGCAATTATTAAGAAATACACTGGTATTGATATTTCACATCACGATGTTCACGTTCAATTCTTGCAATCCTATTCTGGCGTTGAAGGTGATAGTGCTAGTGTTTCAATAGCAACAGCTGTAGTTTCAGCATTAACAAGGATTCCTGTTCGACAAGATGTAGCTATGACTGGTTCTCTTTCTGTAAGAGGTGAGGTCTTACCTATTGGTGGAGCTACCTTCAAAGTTGAAGCAGCTATGGAAGCAGGAATAAAAACCATTATCCTTCCATTAGCTAATCTTAGTGATATTGTTCTTAGTGATGAAGATAGAGAGAAAATTCATATCATCCCTGTTACACGCTTTTATGAAGTATTAGAACACGCTTTAATAAAAGATAAAAGTGGAATAGTTGACAAATTCAAAGCTGGAATCACAGAGTATGAACAAAGACTTGAAGAACAATTGAAGAAAGCAGCAATTGAATCATTAAAGGGTAAAGGAAAGCCAACACGCTCATAATATTCTTCTCTTTCCCTTTCATTTCTTTTCTTATTTTCTAACCGCTTTGCTAATTAATCAAAAAAGCAAAGTATTATTTGAGGAATAATATAATGCCTAAACTCTTTGAGGCGCGTTATTACTATAAAGAAGATGATTCAAAAGTTATATGTGTACTCTGTCCAAATAGATGTGTAATTAAACCTGATAGTATAGGTCGTTGCAATGTTAGGAAAAATATTAATGGAACGCTCTATGCAACAAATTATGGTTTGGCGACATCGGGTACGCCTGATCCAATAGAGAAGAAACCATTATATCATTTTCAACCAGGCACTCACGCATATAGTTTTGGTACAGTAGGTTGTAATCTCTTTTGTCAATTTTGTCAGAATTGGCATATATCTCGAGCAAAACCTGATGAAAAATTCTATGGTATAGATTATCTTTCACCAGAGAATGCTGCATTAGAAGCAAAAATATCAGGCTGCTCATCTGTAGCTTATACATACAATGAACCGTTTGTTTGGTATGAATGGGTATTAGATACTGCTAAAATAGTAAAAAACAATGGTCAGAAAAATGTGCTAGTAACAAATGGCTATATTGAGCCTGAACCACTTGAAGAATTATTGCCTTATATTGATGCAGCAAATGTTGACGTGAAAGGCGATAAGGAATTTTATAAAGAACTTTGTAAAGTATCCCATCAAGAAGCTGTTCTTGAAACTTGTAAGATTATGAAAAAACATAATGTTCATCTTGAGATAACAAACTTGTTAATCCCATCCAAAAATGATTCCACAGAGCAATTACAGGAGCTAATTGATTTCGTAATTAAAGAATTGGGTTCTGATATACCACTTCATTTTTCACGTTATTATCCAAATTACAAATTAAATTTGCCACCAACACCAATTGACTCATTGCTGAAAGCTTATGAATTGGCAACTAAAGCTGGATTACATTATGTCTATCTAGGAAATGTAAGGGAGGAAATTGGTAGAGACACTAAATGTAAAAAATGCGGTAAAACACTAATCACAAGGATTGGTTATTCTATCAAGCTCACGAATTTAACAAAAGGCATGCATTGCACCAATTGTAACACTTTTGCTGATATCGTGTTATAATTATTTTTTTTACCAGCTCTAATTTTCTCACTTTTTATAATAAATGGTTTATATAGGTGGTTGAGCTAATTATATTTACCACTATGGTGGTAACTAATAACAGTGATTATGATGTCAAAAAAATATTGTACAAGTTGCGGAACAGAAATGGGCGATGACGCGGCATTTTGCGTTAATTGTGGAGCAAAGGTTGAGATTAGAGAAAAAAGAGTGGAAAGTCCAGAAAGCGGAGACAGACTTCATGATTATAGTATAACTAATAATTCAAGTATAGCAGAACCTACTAAATTTAAAGCTAAGAGTGTTAATATTTGGAAACCAATTGTGGTATTAATCATAATTGCTACTGTGGTAGCAGTTCCTCTTATAACCCTAAGCTCTATATCATCGCTAAGAAACGAGTTGGATACTTTTGAATATAATATTCCATTCACTGGTTTAACAAATGTTGAATGAAACATTGATAATGATATAGGGTCGATTGAAATAATATATGATTCAACATTAACTGATTTATTTGATGCTGAAATTGAAGTATTAGGGGGGTTACGTGCTTCAATAGATGATGCTGTGAATTTTAGCCATGAAATAATTGGTGATGTTGTGGTTATTACTTTTGAATTTAGTAACCCAATTCAAAATTACTTTAGTATGAAAACGCTTATTCACAACATTTCTATACGTTTCAATCCAATAGCAAAAGTTGACTACAATGTTGTTACTGATACTGGTAGTATCGATTGTGATTTGGATGGCAAAGATAATTTAGTTATAACTGAGATTTATTTAGCCACATCAACTGGTTCCATTGATTTCATCAGTAGATCAGCTACAAATATAACTATTGGTGATGTTTCCTTACAATCAAGTACTGGTGGCGTCCATTTTAATTTCGATAATGCTCAAAATACCAGCCTTACTAATCTAAACTTATTTACTTCAACTGGTAGTATTTTAGCTAATTTAGGAAAAGAAATGTCTCTTAATTGCACAGATGTTGATATTGAAACCTCTACTGGGTCAATAGATCTTATCTATGAAGATATCATTCTAAATAACGATTTAGATTGGGCTATCACAACTTCGACAGGATCAATTGATATTATTATTGTTCAAACACTAATATCTGCAGTAAATGTTTCCTCTACATTTGATGTTCAAACATCTACAGGAAGCATTAGTGTAGAATGTGATTTAGTAAGTGATATTGGTGTAGAAATAGATGCTTCAACAAGCACTGGTAGTATAGTTCTCCCAGGTCCAGGCAGTTATTACATCTCCCCAGATTTTGCCCTAAAATCTATTCAATACTCATTTGTTTTGTCAACTTCAACTGGAAGTATTGAAGCCAGCATAGATTTTTAATAGTGAATGGAAGGAGTTTCCCTACTCCTTCATTCACTCGTTTTACCCTCCTTGATTAAGAAGTGCGAATATTTTTTCCATTGCAGTATAAGCTTCGTTCTTCCTTTCAGGAATAGGAGCCCAACCACGAGGATCACTATTTTCAAAAATACGAAGGAAAGGTTCGACTTTGGTCATAATTGCTTTGTCCCAATTTAACATCCGAAGTTTTGTATAGATTTCATCAGCGCGACGCATATATTCTCTATTATCTTCACTATCAGTCCATATTCTAAATGATTTATCATCAGCCCAAGAACCTGCACTAAGATAGGTTGATTCTTTAGGCCATTCATCTTCAGGAACTTGTGAAGGAGAAATAACATCGATTTTATGCTCTTTTAATTTCTTAAGAAAGTTTGTCAGTGCTTCAGGTGGGGCTGGTACAGGTCCCATTGCTCTATAACCAAAGAATTCAATATCGCTGGAATATAATGGAATCATTTTAGCTTTAATGCCAAGAATTAGTTTCAAATGCTTTTTAGCGTTGTAGATTGGTACTTGTCCACCAACAGCAAATTGTGTTGAATTTGCCCAGCTAACAGAACTAAGATAAGCCTTCATATTTTCATTGCTGTTTATCATTACTCTTCGTAGTGGTTCTACTTGAGCTTTATTCGCTTCTTTCATTACATTAGAAGCTTTCAAATATTGCACAATTTGATTAAGACCGCGTGCCCAAAAGGCTTTTACTAAAAGTTCTGTTACAGTTGGATCTCTACACTCAAACGGATTTCTATCATTACCAAAATATTGCGAAAGAAGATAATGCTCGTAATCAATTGCTGACCATTCAATACCTTGCTTTTTTATTTGGGATAATACTGAAGGGCTAACTGCTAATTCTGGGGGCCAAATACCTTTGGGAGTGGTTCCAAAATTTTTCTTTATCAAATCAATATGATCTATTAGTTGTCTTTCAACTCGTTCTCGAGGTAATAAAGGAAGAATAGGATGACTATACCCAGAGGCAAGCATCTCTACAGTATTATTCTTCACTAAATTTTTAATTTGATCTACCAATTCTGGTGCATGCTTAAGTAGATATTCTATCGTATGGCCAGTAATATTGAAACATATCGTTCCATCTTTCCAGTTTTCAATAGCTTTGACCATTGGCTCATAAGATAATTTCACTACTCGAGGTAATTCACTACGAGGTATTTCAGCGTAATCAGTATTCCAATGAAGT
Source organism: Candidatus Gerdarchaeota archaeon (assembly GCA_016840945.1). The sequence continues at coordinate 11,526 of JAEORJ010000203.1, read as the reverse complement.
ATTACACTTACTTTTTCAGGCAATTTCAACCACCACTAGAGTCGTTTTCGGTTTCTTCATTATCTTCCGCTTCTGTTTGTTTCTCAACCTTCATTTTTTGTATGTCAAGTTTCCTTTCTTCCATGATTTTCTTTCTAGTTCTATCTCTATCTTTAGGATAAGTTTTGTATAGAAATGAATAGAAAATCAAACACAATGTCCAAGGAATAGCTGTAGCAATAACTATTCCCCATGCCATAGCATTAATATTTGTGGCAATAGTTGATGGATCTAGGCTTGATATTTCTACACCAGGCCCGGGGTCAACAAACCCTAAAGCTCCAGCTATTGCAGCAACAATAGCAGTGCCACTTGCAGCAATACTTCCTTCAAATAATCTATCTATAGAAAAAGCTGTAGAGCGTATTTCTGGTATAAAGAGTTCACTAAATATAGGATTATTTGTTGAAGGGGCACACCAACTGATAAGAAAACCTGTAAGGATACCTAACAAAATAAATCCTATTAATGCACCAGTTGTGCTAGATCTTGGCATTAACAAGAAAATAATGAACATCATTGGGATACCAGCAAAAACTGATATTTGAGCTATCATAATTCTACCTTTGTCAGGATTCCACTTTTCAGCTCGATCGCCAATAAAACCGCCAAACAAATTGCCTGCAGCAGCACCAATTGCTACAACAGCAAAAGCAATAGATGTTAAACCAGCTTCGAAACCAAGATGTTGTAACCAATAAGGCATCCATAATATGGAATTCCAAGGAATAGATCCTGCACAACCTTGTAAAACAATTAAAATGAAAGTTTTATTGGATAAAATCCGTTTATAGTCACTCCAGGTTATCTTGTATTTTTCAGTTTTAATTTGTAGACCACGTTCAATACCTCCACGGGTAGGGTCTTTTCCAAAAATCATCACTAATATGCCTAAGACTACGCTAAATGCACCAATTACGATAAAGGCAAATCGCCAGCCTTCTATACCACCAATATCAATACCAGCAATAAATCCTGCGAATAACATACCGACTATTGCACCAACTATACCAGTTAATCCTAGTACGCCAAATGCTTGGCCACGTTTAGATTTAGGAAACATATCAGCAATTAATGATTGAGCAGTTGGAAAGATAACTGCTAATCCAAGACCAATAAAAGCTCGAATAATAATCATACCTGCATATGTCGAAGTCGTAGAAATATTGCCAGAAAAAATAGCACCTAATAAGCAAGTAAAAACACCCCAAATGAGACAACCAATACCAAGAATAGTTTTCCTTGAATATTTGTCTGATAGCCAGCCCCAAATTGGCGAGCTAACTGATTGGAGTAAAGCGCGAGCTAGTGTAATATTACCAAGTTGTTGAATTGATAAACTAGTTGTAAATTGAATATCACTATATAAAACTGGAAGCATATTTTGATCTGCTTGATCAACAATATTAGCTGTATTGATTAAAGCTTGAGTTGCGATTCGATTCTTCTTGAATTCTTCATCAACAACAAATTCTTCTTCATCAGACTCTTCATCAAAAATCTCAGTCAAATTATTCACCATGTCTAATAATTTGATATATAATTCTAAATTAGATAGTTTTACTGATATTTAAGAAATATGTCTCCAAGAATCTTTAATTTCAGTTTTTTTAGTAATGAATATATTTGTAAAGCTCTCATAGAATACTAGCAAGAGGTTCTGTAATGTCCTACGTTAAAAAATACAAAGTAGTTATCATTAGCATAATTATAATCTCAATGATAGCTCTTACTTCCTTAACTGTTACAGCTCAAAAGGTAGAACCTGGTGTAAGAGATGATTTGGAACCAAACGCAGATATATTACAGATGCTAGATTTCTCTCATTATAATAGACCAATTTATGTAAACTATACCATTGTAAATGTAACTATGCTTTTTGAAAGCACAGATACAAGCAGCCTACACTTAAATGCTTTTTACAGTGTAAATGGAATTAATTGGTCCATAGCTGAATTTACAGAAACTGGTGAACTTTCAGAATCGCAAGTGATTTTTGATGGTACAATTGGACCATTTAACACAGCTGGCATCTATTATCTTATTATTAATGCTAGTCGTGGGTATAATCTATTAGCAGAATTTAGATCTCGTTTTACAGTTGAAGCTGTTAATGGAATTGTATTTCTTAATTTCCAATATAATGTTAAAACTTTAAGTGATGATCAAAGCTATATCGATGTTCTCATTGATGTTTTGGGTGATGATATTAAATTAGGTTCAGTTTATGCTTCCGCAGAAGAACAAAGTGAAGATGATGCTCCTAAAAAACTTAACTTAAAAACTGGCACTACCAATTCCTATAGAGGAACAATAGGACCAATTAACGATTGGGGAAAAATAATACACATGATTTTCACTGCTAACACTTCATCAGATGTTCAATTTAAGAATTCTAATTATCATGTTATTTCTGAAAAAGCGAAAACTCCTGAACAATTCTGGACTGGAAAATTCCCTGCAATATTAATTGGTGCAGTAGTAACAGGCGCAATGGTAACTATAGCTATAATGAACCAAAGACGCGCACCGAAATCATTTGAATGAAAAAAAAGAAAAGAACATTAGAGTTTATTCTTTTCTTTACGTAAATCAATCAGTGCTTCAGCTTCAGGTCCAGTACCAATTAATGTTACTGGTACCTTGGTTTCTGCTTCTATATTTGCTATAAATTCTAAAGCTCCTTTTGATAATTTATCAGCTGAATTTGCACCAGCAATTTCAGGAAAAATAATATCCAATTTTGTAAGAGCTATTTGTGTTGCACCATTTAGTCGTACAACTTTTCGAGCAATATCAAAATCTATTGGGGCAGATCTTCGAGCACGTCCAGTTACAGTACCAAATTCAGCCCAACCTCTTTTCATCATTTCTTCTTCAGATAAGGTACCTGGCATGGGCCCTTCACCAACTCGAGTCATAAAAGCTTTAAAGACAACAATCACTTCATCAACTTTTGTTGGACCAATACCTACATCCGAACATATTTGAGGGGCAGAAACATCTTTGCTTGTGACGAATGGATAGGTGCCATGAAATAGTGATAACATCGTTCCTTGAGTTCCCTCAAGTAACACATTTTTACCACTTTCAATTGCCTCATTGATTTCTTTGGAAACATCAGTCAAGTAAGGTTTGAGTTCAGGAACATCTTTAGCTAATCGCAAGGTACGCTTAGCTCGATCAGCACTTGCAGGGCCACAACCTGTTCCAGTGCTACCAATCTTCTTACTATAATGTTTATCAGATTTATCTAATTCCCTATGTTCTTTGTCAATAATACCACTTTGATAATCAATTCCTGCTCGATCAGCACAACCAGTTTCTTTTATCTCTTTCAGAAAAATCTCGGGATCAACTAGCACACCTGCACCAATAAGTAAACGAGATTTCTTGCTTGTGAAACCACTTGGAATCATTCGCAAACCATATTTTTTACCTTCAAAAACAACAGTATGACCAGCATTGGTACCAACACCACCACGGGCGATAATAGCGGGGTCTTCAGTATATGCAATATAGCTAATGATTTTGCCTTTTCCCTCGTCACCCCAAAAACCACCTACAATAATAGTTGTTGTCATGATAATCGCATCAATTTTTAATTCTAATTAATAAAGTCCTATTGTTAACATAATTATGATAACTACCTTTTTTCACCCACTAATTATAATATTAATATTATCTAAAATGAGATTTTTGTACGAAAGATTATTAACTCGAATAAAATGGGATATAATTAATCAGTAAGTTTGATACCGGTCTTCCCGAAAGAACTTCTAAGTAAACACTTGCTGAAAATAAATGTAAAAGATTATGAGAAGGACAGAAAAATGCCTGAAATTGTACCAAAAAAAATAGCTGAAAATGTCTTTGAAATCCCAAAAGGCACAATGGATTATATGAAAGTACCTGTGCGAATCTTTGCTAATGAGCGAATCATAAAAGCAATGGAACATAAAATGTTCCTACAAGCAACTCATGTAGCTTGGTTACCTGGTATTTACAAACATTCCTTAGTCTTACCAGATGGCCATATGGGGTATGGTTTTCCAATTGGTGGTGTTGCAGCAACTGATTACCACGAAGGTGTGATTAGTCCTGGTGGTGTAGGTTATGATATCAATTGCGGTGTAAGACTACTTCGAACTAATTTAACTAAGAAAGAGGTCGTTCCCCATGCTCAATCATTAGCTGAAAAGCTCTATCGCAACGTTCCCTCAGGTGTTGGTTCAGATGCAAAAATTCATCTTAATAAAAAAGAGCTCAATGAGTTATTAGCTGAAGGGGCAAAATATTGTGTAGACAAAGGTTTTGGTTGGAAAGCTGATTTAGAAAAATGTGAAGAGAATGGTTCAATGGCTAATGCAGATCCAGAAAAGGTTTCGGAAAAAGCTCTCTCGCGAGGTTTGTCTCAAGCTGGAAGTCTTGGAAGTGGCAATCATTTTCTTGAAATACAATATGTGGACCAGATTTATGACCCCCAATTAGCCAAACAAATGGGTATCATTGAAAAAGATCAAGTAATGGTTATGATTCATACCGGTAGTCGTGGTTTAGGTCATCAAATATGTTCTGATTATTTGAGAAGCCTAGAAGGGATTATGCCTAAATATAAAATAAATCCACCTGACAGAGAATTAGCATGCGTTCCGACTCAAAGTGATGAAGGACAAGCATACTTCAATGCTATGGCAGCTGGTGCAAACTTTGCTTGGGGTAATAGACAAATGATTCTCCATTGGGTTCGTGAAACTTTTGAATCTGAATTCAAAAAATCAGCTGAAGAACTCGATATGGGGCTTATTTACGATGTTGCTCATAATATTGCTAAAAAAGAAGAACATGTTATTGATGGCAAGAAACGAACTGTCATAACTCATAGAAAAGGCGCTACTCGAGCGTTTCCACCTAGTCACCCAGCACTTCCCCAAGTGTATCAAAGTATGGGGCAACCAGTAATTCTACCTGGTAGTATGGGTACAGCATCCTATGTTTTAGTAGGGCAACAAACTAGCATGGATTTAAGCTTCGGTAGCACAGCACATGGTGCTGGAAGATTGTTAAGTCGTAGTGCTGCATTGAAGAAATTCTGGGGTGCAACCGTACGTGATCAATTAAAGAGTGAAGGCATTCATGTTAAATCAGCTAGTCCCAAGGTTATTGCTGAAGAAGCTCCTGGCGTTTACAAAGATATCGATTCTGTAGCTGCTGTAAGTGATGCTGTAGGTATTGGTAAAAAAGTAGTACGATTAAAACCAATTGCAGTTGTTAAAGGTTAATTTTCAATATTAACCTTTTATTCATTTTTTTATTTTATAACTTGAAGTGTAAATTATTTTAAAACAAGAATTCTTTATAAGATAGCATTTAAAATCTTATATGGTCATACATATTTAAGGAGTCAATTTCTTATGCCAGATGGAAGTGTTCGATATTGTAAGTTTTGTGGGGAACAAGTAAGTTTCATCGAAGATTTTAATGATTATTATTGTCAGGCATGTAACTCATATCAAACTCACGGTGAAGCGATAGAAGCTGGTGGAAAGAAAAGTCAACCTTTTCAAATTGATTCAGCACCACCACCAACACAACCACCAATGCTCTCGCCTTTAGTTATGCAAAACCTCCCAATGTTTCGTCATAGGGTATATTTGGTTATTCAAGCTTTTTTCAGTTGGGGACCAAAATATACTATATACAACGTTACTGGACAAAAAATGGGCGAATGTAGAGGAAAAATCATCACTTGGGGTGGTGAATTTGATTTCTTTGATGATCAAGGACGGCATGTTGCTAAAATAAAAGGAAATCCAACATTGCTTGCAGTGCAAGATAAAGTCTTTGAGGTATTTGATCATAATAACGCTTTTAGAGGAGCAATCAAATCAAAATTTGGTTTCATGAGACGAAAATGGGAGCTTTATGATGCAAGTGGTCGACTTATTGGCATGCCAAATGAACAGATTTGGATAAAAACAAATTGGCAATTATTAGCCCCAAATGGCCAAGTATTGGTCGCAGTTGATAAGAAATGGTTTACCTTCAGAGATCAATTTAGAGTAGTAGTAGGAGAACATATTGATCCATTAATTGCTTTAGCTTATTCAATTGCTATTGATTGGATGTATTTCAGACAGAAGAATTACTAATTCTTCTCATTCTTTTATCAATATCTAATTAACTATTCAATTTTATTTTATTAGTAAGAATGTTTTTAATGAAATTTTAGTTTCATAATTTGATTTCGAATGATGCGTAAACAAGATCTCAAATTACTCATGCCAATAAATCTATTTCATACTATGGCTCATATTTACCCATATTTTCTCCCAATTCTTTGTCAATTCATTCGAAATGATATACCAATGAATGATACTCAAGTGGCAATGGTAGGTATGACTGGAATACTTATCATGATACCATTAACGATTTTAATTGGTTACTTGGGTGACAAGATTGCCAAATGGCGATTAGAATTAATAGCAGTAGGTTTTCTTTTAGTCTTCTCTCATTCATTCATAATTTATATAGCTACTACATATCAAGTGCTAATTATCGCTGCAATATTAAGTGGAATTGGTGCTTCTATCTTCCATCCCATAGCTTTACCATTACTCTCACAAGAATTTGGTGTTAATAGAAATATGGCTCATAGTCTAAATCTCATCTTTGGTACTTTTGGTTCAATAATAACTCCAATTGCTTCAATGACTATTTCCAATTGGTTGGGTTGGCGACAAACAGCATTAATTTTTGGCATTGCCGGTGGTATTCTTTTTCCAATTTTAGTTACATTGTTATTATTACAAAAGAAGAATTTACAGTATCAAAACCAAAGAGCAGTTGTGATTGGTGAGCGAGTGGTCCTACTAGATAAAGATGAAACTAAACAAAAACTGAAGTTACGAGCAAAGTTAGCTTTTATTACAATACCAATGATAGCTATTATTCTAGCAATGATTATTAGAAGTGGAATATTTAGAATTATGAATACTTTCACTGGGATAATCTTTGAAGATCGATTTGAATTTACTGCCTTGAGATCAGCATTTATTATGTCAGCTGTTTTAGGTGCTGGGGGTATTTCAGCTTTCATCAGCGGTGGCATCTCTAGAAGAATTGGTAGTCTAAGAACATTTGTTATCTCAAAAATCGCAACCCTTGTAACCGCTATAGCTTTGGCAATCTTTATCGGTACCATTGATATTACCGGAATAACAATAGTTGATAATTTAGGACTAAAAATCGTGTCAGTATTATTATTCATCCTTTTAGCGGCATCTTTCTATTTTGGCAATCCATCTGCTAATGCACTGTTAGCTGAAATAATGCCTCTGGAAGTTTTAAGCTCTGTGTATGGTGTAGTAACATCATTAATGACTGGTTTTTCAGCTGTAGTACCAGTTATATTTGGTGCAATCTCTGATCGTCATTTTTCATTACCTTATGAGTATCTGATAATAATAGTGCTATCAATTATTCCTTTGTTATTATTACTCTATGCTAAATCGAAAATTGGTTATAAAACACCTGATGAAGTAGAAAATGAACGGGCTAAAAATAATAATGTAAGTAATGAAAGTGTTACTGAACTGGCAAAATAATGTTTTATTACATAAACTCAAACATTACCAAACTACCAGCCATTATCAACATTCCAAGTACAACACCAGCCATAACGAGATCTCCTTTTCCATATTCATGTGCAACCGGGATCAGCTCATCAATGGAAATATAAATCATAATACCTGCAACAACAGCCAAGCTAACAGCGATAAATGCAGGATTAATTTGGATGATATTATTAGTAACTAGCGGACCTTGGGTTAATATTCGTAAAACACCAAAAGCTAAAATCGCACCAACAGGTTCAGCTATACCAGAAGCAAAGGAAAGCCCAAAGCTTCTCCATTTACTTTTCGTAGCATAATAAATTGGTATGGAAACACTAATGCCTTCAGGTATATTATGTATGGCAATAGCTATAGAAATAGAAATTCCTACATTAATATCCTCTAGTGCACTTGTAAAAGTAGCAAACCCTTCAGGAAAATTATGAATGGCTATCGCAATAGCGGTGATTATGCCAGTTCTAGCTAATGATTTTTCAACACTTTTTTCTTCTCCACCTTCGTCAGAAACACGTAACTCTGGAATGTCTTCACAAACTTCACCTTGGCATTCTGCTTGAATCTCTTTAATAACTGCATCTGATTTGTTCATATGATGTGGATTTTTACCATGTGGGATAGCAAAATCAAGGATAACAACAACAGCCATCCCACCAAAAAAGGCAAGATAAACCCAATAGCTCTCAAGACTCTTTAAAGCGTTCTTAAGAAGTTCCATAAACGAAACAAGAATCATAACACCAGCCGATAGGCCAAGAAAGAATGCTAGATAGGATTTTTTAAACCTTTTAAAGAAAAATGGTATGGCACTCCCAATACCAGTTGATAAGCCTGCAAAACTAGCTAGTAAAAAAGCTATTAATACAATATTCATAATTGAATCCTCAAAGCTCTATGAATTATTATTATTAATATTCCCTAAATCTATTTAATAATAATTCATTAAAAAATGAATTGTAGAAAGATGTAAAATTATTTTTTTTCTCTAATACCGTCAAATTATAATCCAGAGGGTTTTTAAATTTCCAAGTAGATTTTATTGTTATGAGTAAAATCGATCCTAAAAATATTCAATTAGTGAAATTTGCGTTATTGATTTTAGCAGGCATCTTCAGTATTATCGGATTTGTTGTTGCTTTAGCAGCAACATTCGGTGGATGGTGGACTGGCATGTACTCATGGAACTATTATTTCTGCCTTGGGTGTGAAATGACCCCAGTATGGGCTAAAATTTTTCTTGTACTCTTAGCTTTTACATTTATAATAACATTAACAACATCAATATTACTCATTCTTACAATAACAAATAAATTAAAACTCCTACCAGAAAAGGTATTATCGATAATAGCTTTGTTTGGTGCAGGAACAGAATTTGTTTTTACAATAATAACTACTATTATTATGGCTATTATTGCTGCTGAAGCAAATGAATGGTGGTTAGAAACAAGTTTTTACACTTCAATTATAGGTTCTATTTTAATTGCGATTTTCTTTGTGCTTTATTTCTTAATGTTGAGGGTAGAAGTTCCGGATTCAAAAACAGAAACTCCTGCAAAATAAATCTGATAGGGCAAAAAAAAGTACACTTTACGTAAAAACAACTCAATTATAGAATTGTGTTACTAGTGATATTAGGAATAGCGCACCATAATAAGTTGACATTGTCAAAAATACAGATAATTTTGGAACATGATGGTATTCCCTAACTACAAGTAATATATCGGATGTTAAAAATAAAATTGACCCAATCGCAACCACGACTATTCCAGGTTGAATCTGAAAATGGTTTTGAGCAAAAAAGAAAGCTGTAGTGATATGTAAGAAAATCCCTAATTGATAAATCAATAAAGAAAAGTTAATTTTCAAAGAACGAGCGTAGCGTTCTTTTAATTTATCACGTAGATAAAAATACATTAAACCAGCTACACAAAGAAATAGGAACAAGATTATTCCTAAAGTAATAAATGAACCATTGTTGATAAAAACAAACACATCAATATTAGTCAATTCAACCAGATATGCTGTTGAAAATAATAAATGACTCAATAAGAAAATAATTAATCCTATATACCAATTCCAAATGATACTGATATCGCCCAATAAACAAAATAGAAACGCTACTATCAAAATGATGAAAAAAACGTCATAAATCGGCGCTGAAAATACCACAAATAGAAACACGCAAACAGTAGCTAGTAATTTAATTGATCGAATCGTTACTAATGGCGTATCAGCAATTCGTTGTGATTTTATTTGTAGCTCATTTTTCTTTATACTATAGAGAATAATATAGATGGTACTTGTAAAAAGAAAAGCGATGATGTAGAGAATAATGAAATAATTCATCGTATCATCTAATCAAAGCTATGTATTGTATTATCTAAATTTTTCCTACTGGAGCGAGGTAAAGAGTTATCTCATCATTCCCATCGACACCGATAAAGGCATCCAAAGGTTCTTGTTGATAAGCTACTATAGCAACGGTACCAATTTGTAACGATTCACAAGCTAAATAGAGATTTTGACAAATATGCCCCACACTCATGAGGATATCTTTTAATGAATCTTCGCCATAACGCCATTCAGTTCGATAAGGTCGAACGCTCCAAATGAAAACCACAGCAGCTTCACCTACAAATTTTTGACCGTTACTAATATCGCCAAGTTCCTTTGGCATTTTATTAGGATCAATTTCTCGTAAGAAAAGCAATTTATGCTCAAGTGCAATATATCGGTAGAGTCCGGGAGTAATGCTTTCAACATTATTGATAACTAAATAAGTTTCAAAAGGATGCATACACCCACCTGAAGGCACAGTTCGTAATGTTAAGAGCCCATCACGAATTAATTCTTTCACTCCTTGGGTGCTCCATAAAAGGAACGATAATTCTTCTAAAGTAAGAGCTTCATTTGTGAACTGACGCCTACTCTTGCGTTTGTTAATAGCCTCTATTAAAGGCATCTTACCAACATTAAATTTTTCAGGAGGAATTAGCTCAATCAACTCTGCATTCTCAGGGTAAGGTTTTTGGATGGGAGGTATCGGTAAACCTTTTCGTTGATCAGATTCTTCAGTTACTTCAATATTTTTGAAATATTTTCGATATTCCATTTATTTCTCAATCCTTAATTTTGATGATTATTTCACAGCGAATTTTGCTTTATGCAAATTCTCTGTTATTTTCTCACCCCATTCCTTTACTCGTTCTTCAGTATAAACCGTTTTAGCTACATATTGGACATTATTTGAAACACCAAGTTCATCACGCCAATGAGCTTTTCGTTCATCAGTGAGCTTGTTGAAAAATCGAGGCCAGTTTTGTAACCAATTGTCATAATAATCAAGTAATTGTTCATCAGTGAATTTTGTATAAGCATTTCTATGTAAAATTGCTTCAAGCTTATGTCGTGGACGTTGTTCTGGTTCAAGATCGGGATATCCAATAGTTACCATGCCTACTGCAAAAGTATAATCCGGTAAATCAAAAAGCTCTCGATAATCAGCTTGCAAAATAAGCCCAATATAACAAGTACCTAAGCCAGCACTTTCAGCTGCTACTACAATATTATGAAGTGCCACAATAGCATCCCATGCTCCAATAAATACGCTATCCGCATTATCATAATGAAAAGGTGAATTATGTATTTTGGACAAACGATAAAATCGATATTGATCAATTAATGCTATAATAACAATAGGTGCATTTTTAACAAAGGGTGAAAAGGTATCTTCAGCTAATTTTGCTTTTTTTCCTTCATCATCAACAACTAACAAAGAATAATTTTGGAGATTGCCTGAAGAAGGAGCACGTATACCAACTTGCAATAATTTATCGAGTAGTTCAGGTTCAAT